>NZ_JBHJQI010000011.1:0-108718 GCF_042262805.1 Streptomyces sp. NPDC056361 | reverse complement strand
CCTCCGGGTGGAGGCGCCGCGCCCGGACGGACTCTCCCGGCGGGAAGCCCGCGGGAAGGGCGCGTCACTCGCCGTCGGTGACCGCTGTGCGGGGGAGCCGCAGGCTCAGGGCGGCGCACAGGGCGTAGGCCGCGAGGACCCAGGGCATGGCGGCCTTGAGGGAGAGGTCGGCGAACCAGGCGGTGCCGATGGCGGCGGCTCCGAGGGCGCCGCCGAACTGCTGGGCGGTGGCGAAGGCGCCCGAGGCGCCGCCGGCGAGTTCGGCGGGGGCGGCCGAGAGGACGATGCCGACGAGGGGGACGACGAGGAGGCCGAGGCCGGCGCCCGCGACGGCGAGGCCGGGGGCCAGGGGCCAGGCGCCGGTGTGGACGGGTGCGGCGGCCTCCATGGCGTACCAGACCCAGCCGTAGCCGGCCGCCATGAGGAGGGCGCCCGCGGTGGGGACGTACCGGCCGAGTCTGACCGCGAGCGGTTCGGCGGCGGGGGCGGTGAGGAAGCCGCCGGCGGAGAAGGCGGCCATCAGGACGCCCGCCTGGGTCGGGGTGTAGCCCTGGCCGCCCTGCAGCCAGATCGCGAGGACCAGGAAGAAGCCCTGCATGCCGAAGGCGAAGAGGAGCTGGACGGCGAGGCCGTACGAGAAGGCCGGGACGGTGAAGGTCCGCCGGGGCAGCACCGAGCCGCGTACGGCGACCCCGGTCACGGCGGCCGCTCCGGCGGCGAGGAGGGCCCAGCCCCAGAGCGGCCAGTCCCAGCTGCGGCCCTGGACGAGCGGCAGGACGACGGCGACGAGTCCGGCGGCGAGGAGGAGGCTGCCGAGCAGCGGGGGCCGGGCCGCGGCGCGTTCGCGGGTGGCCGGGACGAGGACGACGGCGGCGGCGAGGGTGAGGAGGGAGACGGGGACGTTGACGAGGAAGACGCTGCGCCAGCCGAGCCCGAAGAGGTCGGCGTCGGTGAGGACGCCGCCGAGCAGCAGCCCGATGGCGGAGGCGAAGCCGGCCACGGCCCCGTACATGCCGAAGACCTTGCCGCGGTCCTTGCCCCGGAAGAGGCTGTGGAAGGAGCCGAGCACCTGCGGCATGAGGACGGCGGCGGTCACGCCCTGCACGGCGCGGGCGGCGATCAGCTGGCCGGGGGTCTGTGCGAGGCCGCAGGCGAGGCTGGCGAGGCCGAAGCCGGCGGTGCCGGCGAGGAAGAGCGCCTTGCGGCCGTACCGGTCGCCGAGCCGGCCGGCGACGACGAGGGTCGCGGCGAAGCCCAGGAGGTAGGCGGAGACGGTCCACTGGAGGGCGCTCTCGGAGGCGCCGAGCCCGTGCCCGAGGGAGGGCAGGGCGACGTTGACGATGGTGACGTCGACCAGGTCCATCAGGGCGGCGACCATCATGACGACGGCGGCGGCCCAGCGGCGCGGGTGGACGGTGTACGGGTCGCCGGTGGCGGTGGTGTCGGTCGTGGCGGTCGCGGACATGTCGGCCTCCTCCTTTTATTTCGTTCGGCCTAACGAAATAAAAAGTGGCACACGCCGACCCTCGATCGCAAGTCTTTCGTTCGGGCGAACTAAATGAATTTTGCTAGGCTCCCCCCATGCCCACGAGCAAGAAGGACACCGAGGCGCGCGCCGCGGCCGTCGCCGCCCTCACCGCCGCCGGCCGCGACTCCAGCGCCGCCTCCGTCGCCTTCCACTCGGCCGTCGCGGCCCAGCAGGACCTGGGTGCCACCGAGACCAAGACGCTCGACCTGCTCGAACGGCACGGCCCGCTCACCGCCAAGGAACTCGCCGAGCACTCCGGCCTGGCGCCCGCCTCCGTCACCGGCCTCGTCGACCGCCTCGAACGCAAGGGCTTCGTCCGCCGGGTGAAGCACCCGACGGACAAGCGCCGGATCCTCGTCGAGCCCCGCCCCGAGAAACTGGCCGAGCTGGCCCCCCTCTTCGACGACTGGGCCCGCGAAGTGCACGAGCTCTACGAGGAGTTCACGACCGCGGAGCTGGAGACCATCACCCGCTTCCTCACCGGCGCGACCGACCGCCAGCGCGCCGCGACCAAGCGGCTCGGCGAGGGCACCCGCTAGCCCCCCTCGACTCCCCGGCCCCCGGCCCCCGCCGCTCCGGATTCCGCCGGGGCGCGCACGGCACTCCCGTCCGGCGCCGTCGGCTGCTACCTTCCTCGCGGGAAACCACCTAACAAGCGTTTGGTGGAAAGGTGACCGATCCGAGCCCGTGACCCCTCGGGTCCGTGCCCCTGACACTCCGCGGGCCCGTCCGCCCACGGCTGCCCCACCCGAGTCCGTCAGCCGTACGGCACGCCGCCGTACGTCCGTCAGTCCGCAAGGGAGTCCAGCCATGCCCCTGTCCCGACGCGCCCTGCTCACCGCCGGCGGTACCACCGCCCTGCTCGCCGCCGCCCCGGTGCCCGCGACGGCCCGCCCCGGCCCCCGGGCCGCGAACACCATCCGCCGGATCCCGCTCCAGGGCGCGGTCAACGTCCGCGACCTCGGCGGATACCTCACCTACGACGGGGCCCGGGTCCGGCACGGCCTCGCCTACCGGGGCGACCACCTCGGCAAGCTCACCGACGCCGATCTGGGCGCGCTCGGCGCGCTCGGCCTCGGGACCGTGGTCGACCTGCGGATCCCGCTGGAGGTGGGGTACGACGGTGCCGACCGGCTGCCGGCCGGTACGGCCCCGGTCGCCCGGCCCGTCACCGACAACGGCCTCTTCGGGCAGCTGCTCGCCGCGATCGGCTCGCGCGACCCCGTGCGGCAGGAGGAGATGCTCGGCGGCGGGCGGGCGGCCGCGTTCATGACCGAGGTGTACCGGACCTTCGTCACCGACCCGGCGAACCGGGCGGCGCTCGCGGCCACCCTGCGGGACTTCGCCGACCCGCGCCGGGGGCCGCTGCTGGTGCACTGCACGTCGGGCAAGGACCGCACCGGCTGGACGAGCTGGCTGCTGCTGACCCTGCTCGGGGTGCCCGCGAGCGCAGCCCGCGCGGACTACCTGGCCTCGAACACCTTCCGCGCCGCGTACGACGCGCGGGTCCGGGAGGGACTGAAGCAGGCCGGGCTCATGCAGAACCCGGAGCTGATCGTGCCGCTCCAGGAGGTGCGGACGGAGTACCTGGACACCACCCTGGACCAGGTCCGCACCTCCTACGGGAGCCTGTTCCGCTACGTGTCGGTCGGCCTCGGCCTGGAGCCGCGCGTGCTGCTCGCGCTGCGCGAACGGCTGGTGCTCGACGCCTGACGTCCGCCGCGGCCCGCGCCCGCACCGGCACCGGCACCGGCACCGGCACCGGAGGCGGCACCGCGCCCGGCTCCCGCGCCGGCTCCCGCGCCGGAACCCCGGCCGGAGCCGGTGCCGGTACCGGTGCCCCGGCCCGTGCCCGTCCCGCGACCCGCACCGGCCGCCGCACGGCCCGCGCCGGACGCGCCGCGCCCGGAGCCGGCCGTGGCACCGGAGCCGCGGCCCGAGGCCGTACCACCGGAGCCGGAGGAGCGGCCCGCACCCGCGGACGCACCGCCGGAACCGCCGCGACGGCGGCGGCCGCCGCCGGTTCCCGCCGCGTTGCGCGGCGGGGTCGGCTGCGGGGTCTCGATGACGACGGGGACGCCCGAGGGCTCCCGGGCGCCGGTCAGCTCGGCGAGCTGCTCGTCGCTGGACTTGATCTGCGCGGTGCGGGGGCTGATGCCCGCGTTCGACATGAGCCGGCCCATGTCGCGCTTCTGCTCGGGCAGGACCAGGGTGAAGACGCTGCCGGACTCGCCGGCGCGGGCCGTGCGGCCGCCGCGGTGCAGGTAGTCCTTGTGGTCGATCGGCGGGTCCACGTTCACGACCATGTCGAGGTCGTCGACGTGGATGCCGCGCGCCGCCACGTTCGTCGCGACGAGCGTGGTGACCTGGCCGGTCTTGAACTGGTCCAGGGTCCGGTTGCGCTGCGGCTGCGAGCGGCCGCCGTGCAGGCCGGAGGCGCGGACGCCGTTGGCGAGGAGCCGCTTGACCAGCCGGTCCACGGACCGCTTGGTGTCCATGAAGAGGATCGTCCGGCCGTCGCGGGCCGCGATCCGCAGCGTGACGGCCTTCTTGTCGGTCTCGTCGGCCACGTACAGGACGTGGTGCTCCATGGTGGTGACCGCGCCGGCCGACGGGTCGACGGAGTGCACGACCGGGTCGTCGAGGAACATCTTGACGAGCTTGTCGATGTTCCGGTCGAGGGTGGCCGAGAAGAGCAGCCGCTGACCGCCGGGCTCGACCTGCTTCAGGAGCTTCGTGACCTGCGGCAGGAAGCCCATGTCGGCCATCTGGTCGGCCTCGTCCAGGACCGTGATCGCGACCTGGTCGAGTCGGCAGTCGCCCCGCTCGATGAGGTCGTGCAGGCGGCCGGGGGTCGCGATGAGGACCTCGGCACCGCGCCGCAGCGCGGACGACTGCCGGGAGATCGACATGCCGCCGACGACGGTGGTGAGCCGCAGCCGCAGCGCGCCGGCGTACGGCGTGAGGGCGTCGGTCACCTGCTGGGCGAGCTCGCGGGTGGGCACCAGGACCAGCGCGAGGGGCGCGGTCGGCTCGGCGCGGCGGCCCGCGGTGCGGGCGAGGAGCGCGAGGCCGAAGGCGAGGGTCTTGCCGGAGCCGGTACGCCCCCGGCCGAGCACGTCACGGCCGGCCAGCGAGTTCGGCAGCGTCGCCGCCTGGATCGGGAACGGCTCCGTGACGCCCTGCTCGCCGAGGATCCGCAGCAGGCCCTCGGGCATGTCGAGGTCGGCGAAGGAGGCCACCGCGGGCAGCGCGGGCGTCACCGACTCCGGCGGCGTGAACTCGGCCGGCGGCGGAGGCGCCGTGGGGCGGCGGCCGCCGCGGGCTCCCTTCGGCTGCGACGTGGACTTCGCCTGCGTACTGCGGGGGCTGCGCTTGGGGCGTTCGGAGCGGGTCATGCGTGCCTTCCTGGCCGGTGCTCGCGGCACAGCCGGGGCCCGCACCTGCACGGTGCGGGCCCCGGCTGCTCTACCCGGAACACGCGATACGGGCCCCGGCTGTTTCTCCCGGAACACGCGAAACGAGCCCCGGATGTCTCTACCGGAACAATAGTGCGCCTCAGGACCTTCCCGCCCCGCCCGCCCGATGCCCGGACGGATCAGACCAGCCCAGACCCGGCCGACGTGGGCGACCTCACAGGGCGGCCGGGCGGACGGGGGCCCGGCAAGGGACCCGGCCAGGGGTCCGGCAAGGGGCCCGGCAAGGGCTCCGATCAGAGTTCTCGGTCAGGGCTCCGGCCAAAGCTCCGATCAGGGCTCCCGTCAGGCGGTGCGTACGGCGATCCCGTCCAGCACCATCGACAGGTACTGCCGCGCGATCTCCTCGGGGCTGTGGAGGCCACCGGGGCGGTACCAGGACGCGGCGACCCACACGGTGTCGCGGACGAACCGGTAGGTGAGGCGTACATCCAGGTCGGCGCGGAAGACCCCGTCGGCGACACCGCGCTCCAGCGTGCCGAGCCAGGCCTTCTCGAACCGGCGCTGCGAGTCGGTCAGGTAGTGGAAGCGGGGCTGGTCGGTGAGGTGCCGGGACTCCTTCTGGTAGATCGCGACGGCGGCGCGGTGCCGGTCGATCTCGCGGAAGGACTCGGTGACGAGGGCCTCGATGGTCTCCCGGGGGCCGAGGCCGGCATCGAGGACGGCGTCGTACCCCTCCCACAGCTCGTTCAGGAAGCCGGAGAGGATCTCGTCGAGCATCGACTCCTTGGAGTCGAAGTGGTAGTAGAGGCTGCCGGCGAGCATCCCGGCGGCGTCCGCGATCTTGCGGACGGTGGTGGCGTTGTACCCCTGGGCGGCGAACACCTCGGCCGCCGTGTCGAGGAGTTCCCGGCGCCGCTCGGGTGCGGCGGCGTTCACCTGCTTCTTCTTCTTGGTCGTCGGCACGTGCCCATTCTGGTCCCACCCGCGCCGGGCGACGACGCCCGGCCGCCGCCCCGGCTCAGCCGTCCCTGCGCGGCGGGCCGTCGTCGTTGCCGCGCCGGATCGTCCGGGTCGGGCGTCCCGGGGTCCAGGTGCGGAAGACGATCTCCTCGCCGTCGACCCAGGTCCGGACGATCTCGGCCGGCTCCACCCGGAAGAGGTGGAAGGGCTGGGGGGCGCCCGCCTCGGCCGCGTACCGCCCGACGGCCTCCGGGTCGGTCACCTCGACCGCGCGCCCGGAGACGCGGACGTCCCCGCCGCCCATGCCGGTGCCGGCGCCCGGGTTGGCGAGCAGCGCGAAGCGGGGGTCGCGGCGCAGGTCGAGGGCCTTGCGGGAGTTCGGCATCATGCCGAGCCAGAGCTCGCCGAAGCGGAAGTCGGCCTCGATGCCGCTGAGCCGGGGCGAGCCGTCCTTCCGTACGGTCGCGAGGGCGTGGTGCGTGTACTGCCCGAAGCGTTCCCGCACGGTCGCGGCGAACTCGGGTTCGGCGGCCTCGAAGGCCGACCAGGTGGTTCCGGTTCCGGTGTCTCCCATGCGTCCAGGAAACACCGGATACCCGTCACCTCCTGTCCGGATTACTCCGGGCGGACGGAGGTCGCGGCCTTCGGGCGCGTGGGAGGTCGCGGCCCTCGGGCGCGTGGGAGGTCGCGGCCCTCGGGCGGGCGCGGCACTCAGGCCGTCGCGGCGCGCTCCGCCTTGCTGCGCTCGACGCAGAACTCGTTGCCCTCGGGGTCCGTGAGGGTCGCCCAGCCGGTGCCGTCCGGGTTCCGGTGGTCCTCGAAGAGGGTCGCGCCGAGGGCGAGCAGCCGCTCGACCTCCTCGTCGCGCGTGCGGTCCTGCGGCTGGAGGTCGAGGTGGACGCGGTTCTTGACGGCCTTCGGCTCCGGCACCTGGATGAAGAGGATGTTCGCGCCGGGCGATTCGACGAGCGCCTCCGGGTCGCCGGGCTGGTCGTCGTCGGAGACCTTGGAGTCGAGGGCTCCGGCCCAGAAGGTCGCCAGTGCGTAGGCGTCGGCACAGTCGATGGTCACGTGGCGCACGAGAGAAGTCATGGACCGCATGATCGCCCTCGACCGCCCCGCGGGCCAGTGAATTACCACCCGTCAGTCGGCGGCGGCCAGTTGCGTGCCCTCGGCCGCCGCGACGAGGGCGGCGAGCGAGGAGCGGGTGCCCTGGAGGTCGTGGATCCGCTCGTCGATGGCGTCGAGCTGAGCGACCAGCATCGGGCTGAGGCAGGGCTCGATCTCCGCCTCGCTGCCGCAGACGCAGTCCAGGACCTCGGAGATGACCCGCGTCGGCAGCCCGGCGCCGAGCAGGGACCGGATCCGGCGGACGACGGCGGGGGCGTCGGGGCCGTACACCCGCTGCCCGCCCGGGGTCCGTTCCGACGCGAGGAGGCCCTGCTCCTCGTAGTAGCGGAGCAGCCGGACGTTCACGCCGGTCAGCTGCGACAGCTCGCCGATCTTCACTGTGATCCCCCTCACATCCACCCGTCCGTGCTTGAACCTCACATCCATGTGAGCTCCTACGGTTCCGGGCATGACGAACGACACGAAGTCCTCGGACACGACGATATTCCGGCTCGGCGGCGACCTTCCGGTCCGGCGTGTCGGGTACGGCACGATGCGACTCGCCGACGGCCCCGGCGACCCGACGGGCCCCGAGGCCCGCATCTGGACGGCCCCGACCGACCGGGCCGCGGCGCTGGCCCTGCTGCGGACGGCCGCCGAGGCGGGCGTCACCCTCTTCGACACGGCCGACGCGTACGCCCTCGGGGCCGGCGAGGAGCTCCTGGCCGACGCCCTCGAGCCGTACGGCGACGAGGTGGCCGTGGCCACCAAGGTCGGCGTGGTGCGCCCCTCCCCCACCGAGTGGGTGCCGCTCGGCCACCCCGCCTACCTGCGCCAGCAGACCGAACTGAGCCTCCGCCGGCTCCGTACCGAGCGCATCGACCTCCTCTACCTCCACCGCGTCGACGAGAGCGTCCCGCTCGCCGACCAGGTCGGCGCCCTCCGCCGGCTCCAGGAGGAGGGCAAGGTCCGCCACATCGGCCTGTCCGAGGTGACGGTCGCCCAGTTGGAGGCCGCCGAGGCGGTCGCCCCCGTCGCGGCCGTCCAGAACCTCTACAACCTCGCGACCCGCGACCACGAGGCCGTCGTCGAGCACACCGCCGGTCGCGGCATCGCGTTCGTCCCCTTCTTCCCGGTCGCCATGGGCGGGCACGCGGGGCCCGACGGCCCGGTCGCCCGGGTCGCCCGCGAGGTCGGCGCCACCCCGTCCCAGACGGCCCTGGCCTGGCTCCTCCACCGCGCCCCGCACCTCGTGCCCATCCCCGGCACGTCCTCGGCCGCCCATCTCCTGGAGAACCTCGGCGCCCTCGACGTCACCCTCACCGACGAGCAGTTCGCCCGCCTCGACAGGGAAGTCACGAAGGAAGTCACGACGGAGGTCACGAAGGAGGCCGCGGCGGCGTCGGGCTCATGACCGGACGATGCCCTGGGCCCGGGCCGCGGCCAGCCACGCGGGGAAGTCGCCGACGATCCTGTCGTACAGCTCCTCGTCCGGCACCCGGTTCGGGTCCTGCCCCGCGTGGAAGAAGCCGGCGTTGTCGACGGGCCGCTTCGCCGGCACGTCCAGCTCGTCGAGCCTGCGCAGGAACTCGAACTGCCGGCTCCCCGGGTCGCCGAAGCCGATGAACTGCCAGAAGATCGGCAACCGGGCCGCCTTGCAGACGTACCGCTCCGCCGCCAGCTTGTTGATCGGCCCGCCGTCGGTCTGGAAGACGACCAGCGCGGGCGCGGTGGAACCGCTGTCCAGGTAGTGGTCGATGACGGCGTCCATCGCGAGGTGGTAGCTCGTCTTCCCCATGTGCCCGAGACCGGCGACGATCCGGTCGATGCTCCCCGCGTGACCGTCCAGCCGGATGTCGGTCTCCGCGTCGATGTCGGTGGAGAAGAAGACCACCGGCACCCGGCCGTCGTCGTCGAAGTGCGCGGACAGGCCCAGCACCCGGTCCGCCAGCGCCTGGACGCTGCCGTTGCCGTAGTACGGCTTCATCGACCCCGAGTAGTCGACCACCAGGTACACGGCGACCCGCTGCCCGCTGATCCCGTGCCGCTGGAGCGACGCCCCCGCCGACTTGTAGAGGCTGACGAGCGCGGGCGCGGTCTCCTCGACCTTCCGCAGGCTCAGTGCCATGGACGCTTCCTCTCCCACTCCTCGATGTCCGCGAGCATGGCGTCGGCCAGGTCGCGCTCGGCCGTGTAGTACCGCTCGGCCCAGGCGAGGGTGAGGCGGGGGAACGCCCACGCCTCGTCGGCCCCCGCGTCGGCCGCGTCCGCCTCGGCGCGCCGCCGCATGCCCTCGGCGTACTCCCGGTGCCCGGCGAGGACCTCCCGCATCCGCTCGGGTTCGAGGAGGTGGCCGAGCCAGAGCCGCAGCATCGGCCCGTGCTTGAGCACCGGCGGGTCGAGGGGGGCCGTGCGGGCCCAGGCGCGGACGGCGGCGAGACCCTCGTCGGTGATCCGGTAGACGCGCTTGTCGCGCGTGCCCGTCTCCGGGGCGACCAGGCGCGAGGTGGCGTAACCGGCGCTCTCCAGCCGCTTGAGCTCACCGTAGACCTGGCTGAACGACGGGCTCCAGTAGAAGAGGCCGAGCGACCGGTCCGACCACTTCTTGACGTCGTAGCCGGACAACTCCCGTCCGAAGGAAAGCAGTCCGAGCACCGCCCAGCTCGTCGCCGGCAGCCCCGGCAGGGTCTCTTCGTCCGCCACGGACGGCAGTCTACGGCTCTTCCCTCCTCCACCTATGCCTGCTAGAAGTATTTCGATTAGGCATAGCCGTGTCGGCTTTCCCGGGAGGAGCTCCCGTTGAAGTTCTCCATGATCTTCGAAGCACAGCTCGTCGACCCCACCCCCGACCGCGAACACCGCGTCCTCCACGACTGCGTCGAACAGGCCGTCCTCGCCGAGGAGATGGGCTTCGACCGCATCTGGGCGGTCGAGCACCACTCGCTCACCCGGTACGCCCACATGAGCGCCTCCGAGATCTTCCTGACCTGGGTCGCCGCCCGCACCCGCACCCTCCGCGTCGGCCACGGCGTGGTCACCATGCCCTTCGGCTACCAGCACCCCGTCCGCGTCGCCGAACGGACCGCCATGCTCGACGTGCTCTCCGGCGGCCGCGTCGACATCGGCGCGGGCCGGGGCGCCACCCGCCAGGAGATGCGGATGTTCGGCGTGCGCCCCGAGGACACCCGCCCGCAGACGGAGGAAGCCCTGCGGATCCTCGCCTCCGCCTGGCGCGAGCCGGAGTTCACGTGGCACGGCACCCTCGACATCGGCCCCGGCGCCGTCCTGCCCCGCCCCGTCCAACGCCCCCACCCACCCCTCTTCATGGCCTGCTCGCAGCACGAATCGCTCCGACAGGCCGCCGAACTCGGCATCGGAGCCCTGGTGATGGGCTTCGCCGGCGCCGACGACGTCCGCGCGATGCGGGCCGTGTACGACGAGGCCATCGCCGCACGCGACGGCTCCCGGTTCGTGTCCACGGAGGTCAACGACCACTTCTCCGCCCTCTGCCCGACGACCGTCCTCGACGACGCCGACCGCGCCCTCCGGCTCGGCACCCGCGGCCAGCGCTTCTTCGCCGAGTCGATCGCCCACTGGTACTCCGGCGCCCCCGCCCCCACCGGCCACGCGGAGGACGAGGACCACACCGGCGCCCTCGACCGGGAGCGCGAGAAGCTGATCGCCCGCCTCCACGAGGCGAACGTCCCCGCCCGCCCCGTCGACACCGGCACCTACAACACCGACCACGCCTACGGCGACGCCGGCACCGCGATCGCCTACGTCGAACGGCTCCGCGAGATCGGCGTCGACGAGGTGATGTGCCTCATCCAGATGGGCACCGTCCCGCAGGACGTCTGCCTGGAGACCATCCGCCAGTGGGGCACGAAGGTCATCCCCCACTTCCGCGAACCGGCGGGCCCCGCATGACGGACCGGTGAGCCGACCGCATCGCCCCAACCACCCCTGGTCGGCACGCCCGTTCTGGAATCATGGACGTCCGGCGGGGCAGGGCAGGGGAGTTGGGGGCACGGGTGGGCACGGCGACGGACACGACCGAGGAGCAGGCGACCGGAAGAAGGCGGGCGCTGCTCATCGGAGTGGGCCGGACCGAGTTCCTGGAACGCGACGAGGACCTCGCCCGGCGCTACCCGCCGCTCGGCTTCGTCGACCGGGACGTCGAACTCGTCGGCACCGCCCTCGCCGAATCCGGCTACACCGTGGAGGCCCTCCACCCCGGCCACCCGAACCCGGAGCGGCGGAACACGGGCGTGGGCTCGATCGTGAGCGCCGTGGAGGAGTTCCTCCTCTCCTGCGCGGCCGGGGACACCGCCTTCCTGTACGTCTCCGCCCACGGGGTCACCGTCGCCGAGCGCGAGTACCTCCTCACCTCGGACGCCCGCCCCCGGGCCGACGGCTCCCTGATCGCGCAGACCATCCTCGAAACCGCGCCCGACGTCCTCCTCGGCACCGTCCCCGACGGCGTCACGGTCGTCGTCTCCCTCGACACGTGCCGCACCGACCAGCCGCCCACCGCCACGCCGCCGCGCCTGACCCGCCTCGTGGACTCCTCGTACGAGAACGTGGCGTGGCTCCGCGGCTGCGGCCCCGGACAGGCCGCCTACGCCGACCCGGAGAAGGGCAGCTACTTCGGCATCGCCCTCTCGGAGGCCCTGTCGCCGCACAGCCCGCCCCGGACGTTCGAGGAGGTCCACGCCTTCGTCCGCGCCCGGGTCGACCGGCTCACCTCCCTCCTCACGGAACCCCCGCCGGCCGTCGAGTTCCAGTGCGCGGAGGAGCTCGCCGCCCGGCTCGTCCTGTGCGACGGCTCCGAGGAGACCGAGCTCTGGACCGAGGCCGTCGACGCCTCCGTCCTCTGGAAGCACACCTCGCAGACCGCCGTCCACGAACGGGTCAAGGAACGCCTCGGCGACCTGGCCCGCGAGGTCGCCAAGAGCAGGCTGGGCACCGACTCGGCCCTCGCCACCCCCTGGAGCGATCCCGCCTACCCGCTCCGGGTCGTGGAACGCCTCGGCCACCTCGTCGAAGCCGCCGGCCTCACCGGCCGCGAACTCCTCTCCCCCGCCGAGACGGCCGCGCTGCTCGCCGCTCCCCTGCTCCACGAAGGCGTCGTCGCCGTCGCCCTGAGCGAACTCGCGGCACTGCGGCCGGACCGCATCGACCGCAGCGAGGACGGCAGGGGCCGTGCCGTGACCACCTCCCACGGCCGGCTGGTGTGCGACGCCGCCCGCGACGTCTCCCGGGCCCACTCCCAGGTCGCCCAGACCGCCGAGACCCTGCGCCGGCGCCACCTCCCCGCACCCGCCACGGCCGCCGACCACTGGCTGCGGCACCGCTTCATCGCCGACTGGGACCTCCTGTGGGACGGCACGGGCGACTACGCGGCGATCGACCACCTGATCGACCGCGTGGTCACCGCCGTCGCCGCCGCCGGACCCGGCGAACCCTCCGCGCAGAACCGCACCCTGATCGACCGCCAGATCCGGCAGGTCCTCGCCCACGTCACCGTCGCCCCCGGCAGCAGCCCCCGCATCGACCACACCGGCGAACTCCGCTGGAGCGAACACCCGGCCGTCACCGGCAACGCCTGGCGCGCCCGCGACCTCGCCTACCTCGTCTGGCTCGCCTCCCTCCTCGCCGCCGACCCCCGCCGCATGTCCAGCGCGCTCGTCGACCACCTCGGCTCCGCCCACCGGCGCCTGGTCCCCTCCGAGGTCGTCGCGGCCCTCGCCGAGTACCGGCTGCACGCCCCGAACGACGCCGAAGGCGCACACGACCTCGCCGTCAACTTCCACTGCCCCCACCCCGCCCTCCACGCCGCCCTGGAAGAACTCGCCGCCACCGCCGACGCCTCCGTCCGCGCACGGCACAAGGGCTGGAAGGAGGCCCGCACCACCGCCCCCGACCTCCTGCGCGGCATCCCCCGCAAGGTCACCACCGAGTTCCTGGAGCCCCTGGCGCAGCAGTACACCAAGCCCCTGGAGCGCTTCCGCCTCGCCGAGGACGAGATCCGCCCCCTCCTCATGGGCACCCAGCTCTACGGCGACAAGATGCTCGCCGTCCGCGAGCTCTACCAGAACGCCCTCGACGCCTGCCGCCACCGCCAGCTCCGCACCGCGTACGGCCGGAAGATCGGCAAGTGCGGGGCGACGGACACCGGCCGCGAACCGGACATCACCTTCGTCCAGGGCTACGACGCGGACCGCCCCTACATCGAGTGCCGCGACACCGGCACCGGCATGAGCCGCAAGAAGCTCACCTCCATGTTCGCCCGCGCCGGCAAGCGCTACGAGCAGGACCCCGACTTCGTCCAGGAACGCCGCAACTGGCGCCGCGCCCGCATCGAACCCGTCCCCTTCAACAGCCGCTTCGGCATCGGCGTCTTCAGCTACTTCATGCTCGCCGAGGAAGTCGTCGTCACCACCTCCACCATCGACCTCCACGGCATCCCGTCCCGTACCGAAGCCCCCCTCCAGGCCACCATCCAATCCGGCTCCGGGCTCCTCGAGATCGTCGAGACCTCCGCCGCCCCCGAGCGCGGCGGCACCACCGTCCGCCTCTACCTCAACGCCGACGGCGAACCGACGCCCTCCCTCGTCGAGACCCTGCGCAGCCTGCTGTGGGTGAGCGACCACCGGGTGACGGCGGTGGAGCTGGACCGGGAGGGCGGGACGATCCGATCGGAGGAATGGACACCGGGCCGGCTCCAGGCCTCGGAGCACTGGACCACCGCGCCCGCCCGAGCCGGGGACGACGCGTGGATCGTCCAGGGCCGAGGCCAGCTGCTGCTCGACGGCGTCGTCGTCAGGAACGCGCCCGACGTGCACGGATACGTCTTCAACCTGCGCGAGCGGGACCAGCCCGTGCCCACCGTCGACCGCAACGGTCTGCTGCGCTACGACGAGGAGGGGGTGACGCGCCGGGTCCTGGCCGGCGTGCCCGAGGCGGTCGCCGCGTTCGAGGAGGTGTCGCTGCGGTGGCTGTGGAAACTCGCCGGCCAGGAGCCCCGGTTGGCGGTGAGGATCTTCGACTCGCTGGCCGACGACTCGGTGGGAGTCCTGCACCCGACGCACGAGGAACGCAGCCTGGCCGCCTCGTCCTTCCCCCTGCGCAAGGTGGGATGCCACCCGCCCGACCAGGCATCGCTGAGCCAGCACCAACTCATTCGCCCCTTCGGGCCGGAGCGGTTGCACGAGGGCGCCCTGCACCATCGGTGGCGCACCTCCTTGCTGGGCGTTCTCGGTGGCGCGCGGGAAGCGTTCGCGCCTCGCGGGTACCCCGATCCCGTCGGACTCGACATGTTGGTCTTCGGGCGCGGCGCGCCCAGCGGGTCCTGGGCGGGGCCGCTGCGCGTGGCCGCGCTCGCCGGTGAATCCCTCACGGCGGCCGTACGCGCCCAACGGCGCTTCGCCATCGCCGGATTGAAGGTGCCCGAGATCGCCGACATCAGTGCGCTCCGGGAGATGTTCCCGACCGTGGTCGCGGCCGACCTCTGCGCCGCGTACGGACCGGTGGACACCGGACCCGAAGCGGGAGGACCGGATCCGGCCCTCACCGCGATCCTTCCGATCACGGCCACCCACAACGTGCCCCTGTCCGAGGCTCTCGCCACGGTCCGGGACCTCGCGAGCCGCCTGCCGCTACCGGGCTGGAACGACATCCCCCAGGTCGAGGCGGACGTCCTCTCCGAGTCGGACAGGATCGCCGCCTTCTTCACGGAGGTGGGGGCGGCCCACTGGCAGAAGGGGGTCGCCCACCCCGTCGACCTCCTCGTGGACGCCCCCTCCGTCGAGCAGCGCAGGCACCTCGTCGACCGGATCGAGAGCTTGAAGCCGTTCGGCTTCTTCCTGGGTACGGGGTGTTCGCCCGCGACTCTCGCCCATCGCGCCCTGAACGGCGACGAACGCCGTCTCCTGTCACGGGGGGTGGACGGCGAATCACCATGGCTCGAAGGCGACCTGACCATGCTCGACGTCCTGGAACGCTCCCGGGCCATGAGCATCCCGATGGGCCGCGTGGTGGAGCAGATCAACGCCCTCACGCCCGCGACCGGTGTATCGGCACCACCGGTCCCCGACACGGTCACCGACTGGACGGTCCCCCCATGGGTCGCCTCCCTCGTTCCGTGGCCGGAGGAGGAGTCCGGCCCCTTCGGCCCTTGGCGTGTGACCGCCGCACTGCGGCATGCCACTCCGTCCGACTTCGCGTCGACGCGTCAGGACCTGCGCCATCTGGATGCCTGCGGACTCCTCGCACCGGGTTGCCTGTCGCTCGTCGAAGCCCACGGCGAGCGGATCACCGAGGACTCCGCCGTCGACGATCTGCTCGAGATCGTGCACCCGTTCTCGAAGTACGGCCACGGGCGGTGGGATCTCGACACCCTCGGTCTCGGGATCGAACCGCTGATCCACCTCGCGTCCCGGAGCAGGTCGACACTGGGCACCGAGGCGGGGCGCCTGGCGCCCCTCGGCCTGCCCTTCCCCCTGCCGGTCGCCGATCTCCCCGACTCCCTCAGCGCGCTCACCCCGAGCGTCGGGTTCCGGTTCCTCTTCGAGCTGGGCAGGGGCCGCAACATGGCGTTCCGGAGCGCCCTCACCCTGGGACAGCTCCTCGCCCACGCCGTCTACGAACCCGGCGGCCTCGGCGAGACCGTCCGCACCGCCCAGGCCTTCCTCCCCGTAGGCGGCCCCACCCTCCCCGGCCCCTTCACCGGCCCCGACGCCGAGGCGCTGGAGCGCTTCGCACCCGACGACTTCGATCTGGCGGCGTTCGATCCGGGGCTGCTGGGTCCCGGCACCCTCGGCCCCCTCGAACTCGTCCTCGTCGCGGGCCGCTTCGGCTGGACGCTCGGGAAGGCGTACGAGCGGTACGCGCCCTTCCGTTGCCTCGGGCTCGACGTGACGGTCGAGGCACCCACCGGGGACGAGCGCGACATCGTGCCGGACTGGCGGGACGTCATCGTGCTGACGGCGCGGCTGACGGGTCGGGCGCCGGCGGTCGAGGGGGCGGTGGAGGCCGCTCACGTACTGCTCTGCTCGGAGGAGACGGACCTGTCCGAGGAGGAGGTCCTCGAAAGGCTCCGCCGGTACCAACGGCTCTTCGAGCTGATAGTTCCCACCACCACTGGAGGCCCGCGCCCATGAGTTCCGCTGTTCCCTACCGCGTCACGGACCGACCGTTGACCTCGCCCGTCACCACGTTCCTGTGGGAGTCGCGGGGAGGGGGGCGGGTGGAGGCCTCGGGCGAGTGCCCCGAGTGCCGGTGTGTGACCCGGCGGGCGTGGGAGGACGTGCAGTACGTGACGAAGGGCCCGGGGTCGTCGCGGGGGCCGGAGGCCGAGGACACCGCGCCGAGGTACGCGCGGTGCGCGTGCGAGACGTGGCACGTGGACCGTCCGGCGGGGGTGGAGCAGGGGTGCGGGGCGTCGTTCTGGATCGCGCGGCCGCGGGGGAACCGGCGGTGAACGAGTTCACGCCCGCGGAGCTGCGGGACGCGGACGAGCGCGTACTGGCGATGGCGACGCCGCCCGAGCAGCTGAGGGCGGCGCTTCAGCAGGCGGAGGGGTACCGGAACTTCCTGACCACGCTGACCGGTCTGCTGACGGTCGTCTTCGTGCTGAAGGGGCAGGAGAACCTGAGCAAGATGACCACCGGGCCGCGGTGGTGGGTGATCGGACTGCTCGCGGGGGCGTTCCTGCTGCTCCTGCTCGCGTCGTGGCTGATGGTGACGGCCGTGCACGAGTCGCCGGGCCGGAAGCTGCGGTCGGGCGCGGAGTATCTGCTGCGGTACGAGAGGCGGCGGGCCGAGGCCGTGCGCCGGATGACCGGATGGGCGCGGTGGATGGGGCTCGCGGGGGTCCTGGCGGTGTCGACGGCGTCGCTGCTGACGTGGATCTTTCCCGGGAAGAGCTAGGGAGGGACCGCGGGGGCGCGCGCCCGGTGCCGAGACGCGCATCGGCGCCCACCCAGTCGTCCGGTCGGGGACATTCGGGGGGCGCCGCGCTCAGTTCCGCACGTCGTTGTACGGGACGTCTTGGGGGGGGACGGATCAGACCATCAGGGAACGGTCCGTCGGGCGGATCGGGGCCGGCAGGGAGCTGGCTCCGGTCAGGTAGCGGTCCACGCCACGGGCGGCGGAGCGGCCCTCGGCGATGGCCCAGACGATGAGGGACTGGCCGCGGCCGGCGTCACCGGCGACGAAGACGCCATCGACATTGGTGGCGAAGTCCGCGTCACGGGCGATGTTACCCCGCTCGTCGAGGTCCAGACCAAACTGGGAGACGAGGCCGTTCTCCACGTCCGTGCCGGTGAAGCCCATGGCGAGCGTGACCAGCTGGGCGGGGATCTTGCGCTCGGTGCCCGGCTTCTGGGTCAGCTTGCCGTCGACGAACTCGACCTCGATGAGGTGGAGGAACTGGACGTTGCCGTCCTCGTCGCCCTCGAAGTGGGTGGTGGAGACGGAGTAGACCCGCTCGCCGCCCTCCTCGTGCGCCGACGTGACCTTGTAGAGCATGGGGAAGGTCGGCCAGGGCTGGCCGGGGTTCCGCTCCTCGCCCGGCTTGGGCATGATCTCCAGCTGCGTGACCGAGGCCGCGCCCTGGCGGTGGGCCGTGCCGACGCAGTCGGCGCCGGTGTCGCCGCCGCCGATGACGACGACGTGCTTGCCCTCGGCGGTGATGGGCGGGGCCACGAAGTCGCCCTCGACGACCTTGTTGGCCAGCGGCAGGTACTCCATCGCCTGGTGGATGCCGGCCAGCTCGCGGCCCGGGACGGGCAGGTCGCGGGCGGTGGTGGCGCCGGCGGCGATGACGACCGCGTCGTACCGGTTGCGCAGGGCGGTGGCCGGCATGTCGCGGCCGATCTCGACGCCGGTGCGGAACTTGGTGCCCTCCGCGCGCATCTGCTCGATGCGGCGGTTGATGTGCCGCTTCTCCATCTTGAACTCGGGGATGCCGTACCGGAGGAGGCCGCCGATGCGGTCCGCGCGCTCGTAGACGGCGACGGTGTGGCCGGCCCGGGTCAGCTGCTGGGCGGCGGCGAGACCCGCCGGGCCCGAGCCGATGACGGCGACGGTCTTGCCGGAGAGGCGCTCGGGCGCCTGCGGCGTGACGTCGTTGGCGTCCCAGGCCTTGTCGATGATGGAGACTTCGACGTTCTTGATGGTGACGGCCGGCTGGTTGATGCCGAGCACGCACGCGGACTCGCACGGAGCCGGGCACAGGCGGCCGGTGAACTCCGGGAAGTTGTTGGTGGCGTGCAGCCGCTCCGACGCCGCCGCCCAGTCCTCGCGGTAGGCGTAGTCGTTCCACTCGGGGATGAGGTTCCCGAGGGGGCAGCCGTTGTGGCAGAACGGGATGCCGCAGTCCATGCAGCGGCCGGCCTGCTTGCTGATGATCGGCAGCAGGGAGCCGGAAACGTAGACCTCGTTCCAGTCCCGGACGCGCTCGCTCACCGGTCGGGTCTGGGCGACTTCACGCCCGGTGGTCAGGAAGCCCTTGGGGTCAGCCATGGGACGCAGCCTCCATCATCTTCTCGGTGGTCTCGGTCTCGGAGAGACCGGCGAGCTCAGCGGCGTCCTTGGCGGCGAGCACTGCCTTGTACGTGGTGGGGATGATCTTGCTGAACCGGGCCGCCGCGGCGTCCCAGTCGGCGAGGAGCTTCTCGGCGACCGTGGAGCCGGTCTCCTCGAAGTGGCGGCGCACGACGTCGTGCAGCTGCGCCTTGTCGGTGTCCGACAGGGCCTCGATCGCCTCCAGGTTGCCGGAGTTGACGTTGTCCCGGTCGAGGTCGACGACGTACGCGACGCCGCCGGACATGCCGGCCGCGAAGTTGCGTCCGGTCTCGCCGAGGACGACGGCCGTACCGCCGGTCATGTACTCGCAGCCGTGGTCGCCCACGCCCTCGGAGACGACGAGGGCGCCGGAGTTGCGGACGCAGAAGCGCTCGCCGGTGCGACCGCGGAGGAAGAGCTCGCCGCCGGTCGCGCCGTATCCGATGGTGTTGCCCGCGATGGTCGAGTACTCGGCCAGGTGGTCGGCGCCGCGGTCCGGGCGGACGATCACGCGGCCGCCGGAGAGGCCCTTGCCGACGTAGTCGTTGGCGTCGCCCTCCAGGCGGAGGGTGACACCGGCCGGCAGGAAGGCGCCGAACGACTGGCCGGCGGAGCCGGTGAAGGTGATGTCGACGGTGTCGGCCGGGAGGCCGGCGCCACCGAACTTCTTCGTCACCTGGTGGCCGAGCATGGTGCCGACCGTGCGGTTGATGTTGCGGATCGCGACCTGGGCGCGGACCGGCTGGGCCTCTTCGGCGGTGGCCGCGTTGAGGGCCTCGGCGGCGAGCTGGATCAGCTCGTTGTCGAGGGCCTTCTCCAGGCCGTGGTCCTGCTCGATGCGGGCGTGGCGGACCGCGCCCTCGGGCAGCTCCGGCACGTAGAAGAGCGGCTCCAGGTCGAGACCCTGCGCCTTCCAGTGCGTGACGGCACGGCTGGTGTCGAGCAGCTCGGCGTGGCCGACGGCCTCTTCGAGGGTGCGGAAGCCCAGCTCGGCGAGGAGCTCGCGGACTTCCTCGGCGATGAACTCGAAGAAGTTGACGACGAACTCGGCCTTGCCGGAGAAGCGGTCGCGGAGGACCGGGTTCTGGGTGGCGATGCCGACCGGGCAGGTGTCCAGGTGGCAGACGCGCATCATGACGCAGCCGGAGACGACGAGCGGCGCGGTCGCGAAACCGAACTCCTCGGCGCCGAGCAGCGCGGCGATGACGACGTCGCGGCCGGTCTTGAGCTGACCGTCGGTCTGGACGACGATCCGGTCGCGCAGGCCGTTGAGCAGCAGGGTCTGCTGGGTCTCGGCGAGGCCGAGCTCCCAGGGACCGCCGGCGTGCTTGAGCGAGGTGAGCGGCGAGGCGCCCGTTCCGCCGTCGTGGCCGGAGATGAGGACGACGTCCGCGTGGGCCTTGGAGACACCGGCGGCGACCGTGCCGACGCCGACCTCGGAGACCAGCTTCACGTGGATGCGGGCGACCGGGTTGGCGTTCTTGAGGTCGTGGATCAGCTGAGCCAGGTCCTCGATGGAGTAGATGTCGTGGTGCGGCGGCGGCGAGATGAGGCCGACGCCGGGCGTCGAGTGACGCGTCTTGGCGACCCACGGGTAGACCTTGTGGCCGGGCAGCTGGCCGCCCTCGCCGGGCTTGGCGCCCTGGGCCATCTTGATCTGGATGTCGTCGGCGTTGACCAGGTACTCGCTGGTGACGCCGAAGCGGCCGGAGGCGACCTGCTTGATCGCGGAGCGGCGCGCCGGGTCGTACAGGCGGTCCGGGTCCTCGCCGCCCTCACCGGTGTTGGACTTGGCGCCCAGCTGGTTCATGGCGATGGCGAGGGTCTCGTGCGCCTCGCGGGAGATGGAGCCGTACGACATGGCGCCGGTGGAGAAGCGCTTGACGATCTCGGAGACGGGCTCGACCTCGTCGATCGAGATCGCTTCCCGCTCGGCGGAGAAGCCGAACAGGCCGCGGAGCGTCATGAGGCGCTCGGACTGCTCGTTCACGCGCTCGGTGTACTTCTTGAAGATGTCGTACCGCTTGTTGCGCGTGGCGTGCTGCAGGCGGAAGACGGTCTCCGGGTCGAACAGGTGCGGCTCGCCCTCGCGGCGCCACTGGTACTCGCCGCCGATCTCCAGGGCGCGGTGCGCCGAGGGGACGCCGGAGGCGGGGTACGCCTTGGCGTGGCGGGCGGCGACCTCCTTGGCGACGACGTCGAGGCCGGCGCCGCCGATCTTGGTGGCCGTGCCGTTGAAGTAGGTGGCGACGAAGGTCTCGTCGAGGCCGACGGCCTCGAAGACCTGGGCGCCGCGGTAGGAGGCGACGGTGGAGATGCCCATCTTGGACATGACCTTGAGGACGCCCTTGCCGAGCGCGTAGATCAGGTTCCGGATGGCCTGCTCGGGCTCCAGGCCCTCGATGAAGGTGCCGGCGCGGACCAGGTCCTCGACGGACTCCATGGCGAGGTACGGGTTGACCGCCGCGGCGCCGTAGCCGATGAGCAGGGCGACGTGGTGGACCTCGCGGACGTCACCGGCCTCGACGAGCAGGCCCACCTTGGTGCGCTGCTTGGTGCGGATGAGGTGGTGGTGGACGGCCGCGGTGAGCAGCAGCGAGGGGATCGGCGCGTGCTCGGCGTCGGAGTGCCGGTCGGAGAGCACGATGAGGCGGGCGCCGCCCTCGATGGCGGTGTCGGCCTCGGCGCAGATGGCCTCGATGCGGGCGGCGAGGGCGTCGCCGCCGCCGGAGACCCGGTAGAGGCCGGAGAGCGTCGCGGCCTTCATGCCGGGCATGTCGCCGTCGGCGTTGATGTGGATGAGCTTGGCCAGCTCGTCGTTGTCGATCACCGGGAAGGGCAGGGTGACGCTGCGACACGACGAGGAGGTGGGCTCGAGCAGGTTGCTGCCGGGGCCGAGCGACGAGCGCAGCGAGGTCACCAGCTCTTCGCGGATGGCGTCGAGCGGCGGGTTCGTGACCTGCGCGAACAGCTGCGTGAAGTAGTCGAAGAGCAGCCGCGGGCGGGCGGAGAGCGCCGCGATCGGCGAGTCCGTGCCCATGGAGCCGAGGGGCTCGCCGGCGGTGCGGGCCATCGGCGCGAGGATGACGCGGAGTTCTTCCTCGGTGTAGCCGAAGGTCTGCTGGCGGCGGGTGACCGAGGCGTGGGTGTGCACGATGTGCTCGCGCTCGGGGAGGTCGGAGAGCTCGATCTCGCCGGTCTCCAGCCACTCCTCGTAGGGGTGCTCGGCGGCGAGGGCGGCCTTGATCTCGTCGTCCTCGACGATGCGGTGCTCGGCGGTGTCGACGAGGAACATCTTGCCGGGCTGGAGGCGGCCCTTGCGGACGACCTTGGCGGGGTCGATGTCGAGGACGCCGACCTCGGAGGAGAGGACGACGAGGCCCTCGTCGGTGACCCAGTAGCGGCCGGGACGCAGGCCGTTGCGGTCGAGGACCGCGCCGACCTGGACGCCGTCGGTGAAGGTGACGCAGGCCGGGCCGTCCCAGGGCTCCATCATCGTGGAGTGGTACTGGTAGAAGGCGCGGCGGGCCGGGTCCATGGTCTCGTGGTTCTCCCACGCCTCCGGGACCATCATGAGGACCGCGTGCGGCAGGGAGCGGCCGCCGAGGTGGAGCAGCTCCAGGACCTCGTCGAAGGAGGCCGAGTCGGAGGCGTCCGGGGTGCAGATCGGGAAGATCCGCTCCAGGGAGCCCTCGCCGAAGACGGTGGAGTCGAGCTGGGCCTCGCGGGCGGTCATCCAGTTCCGGTTGCCCTTGACGGTGTTGATCTCACCGTTGTGGGCGACGAAGCGGTACGGGTGGGCCAGCGGCCAGCTCGGGAAGGTGTTGGTGGAGAACCGGGAGTGGACCAGGGCCACGGCGGTGGCGCAGCGGCGGTCCGACAGGTCCGGGAAGAAGGGCTCCAGCTGGCCGGTGGTCAGCATGCCCTTGTAGACGATGGTGCGGGCGGAGAGCGACGGGAAGTAGGTCGCGGCCTCGCGCTCGGCGCGCTTGCGCAGCACGAACGCCTTGCGGTCCAGCGCGATGCCCGTGGTCTCGCCTCCCCCAGAGCCTTCGGCCTGGGAGGTACCCCCAGCCACGAAGAGCTGGCGGAAGACCGGCATGGTGGCGCGGGCGGAGGCGCCGAGCAGCTCGGGGGCGACGGGGACCTCGCGCCAGCCGAGGACGGTGAGGCCCTCTTCGGCGGCGATCGTCTCGATCGCGGCGGCGGTCTCGTCGGTGCCGTCCTCGGGGAGGAAGGCGATGCCGACGGCGTACGCGCCGGCCTCGGGGAGCTCGAATCCGGCGACCTCGCGGAGGAAGGCGTCCGGGACCTGGAGCAGGATGCCGGCGCCGTCACCGGAGTCGGGCTCGGAGCCGGTGGCGCCGCGGTGCTCGAGGTTGCGCAGTACGGTCAGCGCCTGCTCGACCAGCGCGTGGCTGGCTACACCGGTGAGGGTGGCCACGAACCCGACACCGCAGGCGTCGTGTTCGTTACGGGGGTCGTACATCCCCTGCGGAGCGGGGCGACCGTCCATGGGCGACCAGGCGTCGGAACGCATCGGCTCTCCCGTCGTCGTCGTGGCATATGCAGATACCGAGGGACGACGTTGGCCCTCCGCGAAATTTCGTGCAGGTTACATGATGGCTGGCTTCTCGCGAAGTGGATAGCTCATTCCAGCATGCGGACACCGCCGATACGGAGCGGTGGTGTGGGTTCACCTGTGGGGTGCGGGAACAGGGGCTGCCCCGCGGGGGACGGATCGAAGGATTCGGAGGATCTCCGGATCTCCGGCGGTCCGTCGCTGGGCGGGCATCGTTGCCCGCCCGAGGGGGCTCCATTGCCCCGTGACGCTCATGCCTCATTCCCGTTGGTCACGAGTTCGAAACCGCCGAGTAACCGGCTACATATGTGGCGTCCCGCATAGTGTCTCATCGCAGCGAAGGATCGGACCAGGGAGATACGTCACAGCCGATCCGCGGCTTGCATCCCGAAAAGTCGCCCCGAAAAGACCGAAAGGCCCCTCAAGGGGGCCTCCGGGCCGTCTGTACGGCTACGGAATCCGTTCCGCCGCGGACACAGGATCCGCGCTGGCGCGGATACGGGATCCACGCCGGCGCGGGCGTGCGGGGCTACAACGCCGCACCCAAGAGCATGCCGAGCCCGTACGTGACGGTCGCGGCGGCCCCACCCAGGACGAGCTGGCGCATCCCGCTGAACAGCCAGCCGCGGGCGGTCACCCGCGCCACCAGGGCGCCGCAGGCGAAGAGGCCGAGGAGCGCGAGCAGCACCGCCGGCCACAGCGCGGTCGCGCCGAGCAGGTACGGCAGGACGGGGAGCAGCGCGCCGAGCGCGAACGAGCCGAAGGACGAGACGGCGGCGACCATCGGCGACGGCAGGTCGTCCGGGTCGATGCCGAGCTCCTCGCGGGCGTGGATCTCCAGCGCCTGCTCGGGGTCCCTCGACAGCTGCATCGCGACCTCGCGGGCGAGCGCGGGCTCGACGCCGCGGGAGACGTAGAGCGCGGCGAGCTCCTCCATCTCGTCGACCGGGTGCTTGCGCAACTGGCGGCGCTCGACGTCCAGTTCGGCCTGGACGAGCTCGCGCTGCGAGGCGACGGAGGTGTACTCGCCGGCGGCCATCGAGAAGGCGCCGGCCGCGAGGCCGGCGAGGCCGGTGATGACGACGGTCTGCGAAGAGACCGAGCCGCCCGCGACTCCGGTCATCAGGGCGAGGTTGGAGACGAGTCCGTCCATCGCGCCGAACACCGCCGGCCGCAGCCAACCGCCGTTCACGTCACGGTGGGTGTGGTTGTCGCGGTGGGCCTCGTGCAGCGGCGCCTGAGCTTCGATGATGGACATGGCTCTCCCCTCGTTCCGGCGAGCCGGGATATGCACCCGCCGCCCCCAACACCCTCGAAAATACGCGCTATGTAAGGGGTCCGCCAGCAAGGCAGGCCGTACTTACTAAGGTCCCCCTCACTGGGTGAGCCGCGTTCTGGCGGGGTGTCAGCCGGGTGACAGAGACGTTTCTTCGGCGAGTTCGCGGCCCGCGGTGGCACAGATCCAGGCATCGGGGCGCCGACCGCGCGCCCCACCCGAGGAAGGGGCCGCGAGATGGTGACCACCACGGCAAGCGACACGCGCGAACGGGCGAGGGGTGCGCTCCTCGGCCTCGCCGTCGGTGACGCGCTCGGCGCGCCCGCCGAGAACATGCGGCCCTCCGAGATCCGCCGCCGCTGGGGCCGCATCGAAGGCTTCGTCATGGACAGCCCGGCCGGCACCGACGACACCGAGTACGCCATCTTCTCCGCCCTCCTCCTCGCCCGCCACGGCTCCGCCCTCACCGTCCACCACGTCGAACGGGCCTGGCACCACTGGATCGCCGACCTCGACGAAGGCCCCTTCCGCGGCGCGGGCTTCTCCGAACGCGGCACCTTGGAGAACCTCCGCCGCGGCCTCACCGCCCCCATCTCCGCCCAGCACCGCCACGCCTGGAGCGACGGACTCGCCATGCGCGCCGCCCCGTTCGGCGTCTTCGCCGCCGGTCGCCCCGCGGAAGCCGCCCGCCTCGTCGCCATCGACGGCAGCGTCAGCCACGACGGCGAAGGCATCTACGGCGGCCAGGCCGTCGCGGCCGGCGTCGCCGCGGCGATGGGCGGCGCGGGCGTCACGTCCGTGATCGCGGCGGCCCTCTCCGCCGTCCCGATGGACTCCTGGACCGCCCGCTCCCTGCGCCGCGCGGTCGTCGCCGCCCAACGCGTCCAGCCCGACCCGCTCACCCGCGAACGCCAGGTCCGCTCCGCCGTCGTCATCGGCGGCTACCCCTGGACGGACCTCGCCCCCGAAGCCGTCGGCCTCGCCTTCGGCGCCTTCGCCGCCGCCCGCGGCGACTTCCGCACGGCGGTCCTGACGGCGGTCAACATGGGCCGCGACGCCGACACCACCGCTGCCGTGGCGGGCGCCCTCGCCGGCGCCTCCGGCGGCCTGAGCTCCATCCCGGACGACTGGGCCTCCGCCATCGCCCCCGTCACCGGCAGCTGCCTCCCCTCCATGCGCGGCTACCACGTCCTCGACATCGCCGACCTCCTCACCCCGGAAGCAGACACCCAATGAGCGCAGACCTGACAAACCCCACCCCGACCACCGCCACCGGCGCCTCGACCCCTGCCACCCCCGCCACCCCTGCAGCCGCCCCCACCGCCGGCGCCGGCGCCTCGGCCACCGCCACCCCCGCCACCCCAGCTGTGGGCAATCGCCCCTCCCCCAGAGTTCGTCCGGGGGGACCCCCAGGGCGGGACGGGTGGGCACAGCCCCCGTTGCCGGGTCCCGGCCCCCTGCCCGGTGCCCCGCAGGACCCACCTCCCGTCGCCCCGGTCCGCGGTACCGGCTCATGGGGCGGCCCCCAGGAGAGCCCGCACGGACACGAGGCCCCCCACCGCCCCGCCCGCGACGCGGTCGAAGGCCTTCTCCTGGGGATCGCCGCGGGCGACGCCGCAGGATGGCCGGCCGCCCGCCACCGCGCCGCCCGCATGCCGGAGTGGACCCGCCGCCTCACCCGCGAACTCGACACCTTCGCGGAGCAGAACGCGACGACGACCCTCCCCGTCCCCATCGCCCTCAACCAGCCCCCCGAGCCGCTCCGACTCGGCCCGTCGGACGACGCCGAGTGGGCGGTGTTCACGGCCGAGGCGGTCCTCGCCTCCGCGGGCCCGGTCTTCGCGGGCCTCCCCCCGGAGCGCCGGCTGC
Organism: Streptomyces sp. NPDC056361; assembly: GCF_042262805.1. NCBI lineage: Bacteria > Bacillati > Actinomycetota > Actinomycetes > Kitasatosporales > Streptomycetaceae > Streptomyces > Streptomyces sp. NPDC056361. The sequence goes on along the minus strand of NZ_JBHJQI010000011.1, from coordinate 82,406 downwards.
GGGCCGCCGTCGACCTGGCGTGGAACGCCCTCGCGGGCCAGGTCGCCGCCGCGGCGGACCGGGCGCCCGAGGTCGAGTCGGCCGTACTCCCCCTGCGCGCCCGGATCTCGGTCCGGGCGGGTCTAGGGAACCTCGCCACCGGCCTGCGCCCACCCGCGACCGGCCACGACAACCCGCACTTCTTCGACGACGCGGCCTGCGTCCGCGCCGCGGTCCTCGCGGTCGTGCACCCCGGCGACCCGCACGCCGCGGCCGAACTCGCCGAGTTCGACGCCCGGTACACGCAGGACGGCGACGGCGTGCACGGGGCGCGCGCGACGGCGGCGGCGGTCGCGGCGGCGCTGGGCGGGGCGACGGTCGAGGAGGCCGTCGGGGCGGCGCTGGCCGAACTCCCGCCGGTCACCGAGATCGGCCGCAACGCCCGGCACGCGGTGAAGCTGGCCGAGACCGCCGCTTCGGCGTTCGAGCTGGTCCCGCTCCTGGAGCACCAGATCGTGGACCACGTGTACAGCTACGGCATCGCGGCCGCCGAGACCGTGCCGGTCGCCCTGGCCCTGGCGACCGCCGCCCGGGGCGAGATGGGGGCGGCGGTCCCGGCCGCCGCCTGCCTGTCCCGGGTCGCCGACTCGGCGCCGGCGCTCGCGGGGGCGCTCACCGGCGCGCTGGGCGGCGGGCGTTCGGTGCCGTCGAGCTGGCGGGACGCCTGCCGGACGCTGGCGGGCTGTGCGCTGCCCCGGCTCGCGGGGACGGATCTGGTGGAACTCGCCGGGCTGCTCGGAGCCACGGAACCGACCGCCCCAGGTGGACAATTCCGACATGACACCCACACAGGACGTGCCCGCACCGGTCGGCCCCCCTCTGGATGACCGGATCACCGGAAGCCTCGTCGGGGCCGCCGTCGGCGACGCGCTCGGCGGCCCCGTCGAGGGCTACACCCCCGAACAGATCCTGGAGCGCCACGGCGGCCGGGTCACCGGGATCGTCGGCCCCTGGAACGGCGGCGACTGGCGCACCGCCCGCCCCATCGCCCCGTACCACAAGGGCGACGGGCACGTCACCGACGACACCTTGATGACCCACGCGCTGATCCGGGTGTACGAGAAGGTCCGCGGCCACCTCGACGCGTACGCGGTCGCGGACCACCTCGTGCCCGAACTCATGGGCTCCCCCGTCTGGATCCCCGAGCTGGAGGCCGAGGCGCTGCCCCTCCAGCGGATCTTCCTCGCCGAGAAGTGGATCGTGACCCGGCTCCACTACGGCCACGTCGATCCGCGCGAGGCCGGCGGCGGCAACGTCGTCAACTGCGGCGCCGCGATGTACATGGCGCCCGTCGGCCTGGTCAACGCCGCCCATCCCGCCGCCGCGTACGCCGAGGCGATCGACCTCACCGGCGCCCACCAGTCCTCGTACGGCCGGGAGGCGGCCGGTGTCTTCGCCGCCGCGGTCGCGGCGGCCTGCGCCCCGGGCGCCACCCCGGCCTCGGTGGTCGGCGCGGCCCTCTCGCTCGCCAAGGACGGAACGCGGGCGGCGATCGAGGCGGTCGCCGAAGTCGCCGCCGGCCACACGGACTTCGAATCGGCCCTTGCTCCCCTCCGCCGGGCGGTCGCCCCCTTCGACTCGGTCGGCCCCGACTACCGCTCGCCCTCCCTCGGCGCCCGCCGCCCCTCCCGCCTCCACGCCATCGAGGAACTCCCGATCGCCCTGGGCATGCTGCTCGTCGGCGAGGGCGACTTCCGCCGTACGGTCCTCGGCGCCGTCAACTACGGCCGCGACTGCGACTCGATCGCCACGATGGCCGGCGCGATCGTCGGCGCGCTCCACGGCGAGTCCGCCGTCCCCGCCGACTGGGCGAAGCGGGTGGCCGAGGCCAGCCGCCTCGACCTGCACGCCCCCGCGGCGGCCCTCACCGCGGTCGCCCGCGAGGTCTTCGCCCGCGACACCGCGCTGCGCCGGGCCCACGAGTCGGCCTTCGCGACCCTGACGAGCGCCGACCGGTGACCCTGCGCCTGACCTGGGTCCAGCCCGAGGACCTGGTGGGCCACGAGCTGCGGCAGGCGACGGAGGACGGCCGCGACGCCCACGCCCTCGCGGCCCGCTGGACGGCCGCGGGCGGCCCGCCCGCCCCGCGGACGGCCGGCGCCTCGGAGACCCCGCGCCCCCACCTCCGCCCGCTGGCGGAGGAACTCCTGGACACCCTGGCGACCCTTCCCGGCCCCCTGTCGGCCCTGGAACCCACGGCCTTCACCGACATCACCACCGCAGCGGGCGCCCCTTCCGCAGCGCGATCGGGATCCCCCCGGACGGAGCCCACCGGCGAGACCCGCGGCAAGGACGGCCCCGGCGGGGAGCGCAGCGGCGGGGAGCGCAGCGGCGGGGAGCGCACCAGCGGAGAGGCCAGCGGCCGGGAGCGCACCGACGGGGAGGGCACCGGCCTCCTCCACCGGCTGCACGCCGCCTGGCTGGGCCGCGCCGCCGGCTGCCTCCTCGGCAAGCCGGTCGAGAAGCTCCCCCTCCCCGCCATCCGGGCGCTCGCCCGGGCCGCCGGGAACTGGCCCCTCACCACGTGGTTCACCGCCCGCGGCGTTCCCGGCGAGCTGCTCGCGGCCCACCCCTGGAACCGCCGCTCCGCCGCCACCTCGCTCGCCGAGAACATCGACGGGATGCCGGAGGACGACGACCTGAACTACCCGCTCCTCAACCTGCTCCTCCTCCAGCGGTACGGGCGCGACTTCACCACCGCCGACGTCGCGCGCCTCTGGCTCGACGAACTGCCCGCCGGCCGCACCTTCACGGCCGAGCGCGTCGCCTACCGCAACCTCCTCGACGGGATCGAACCCCCGCTGACCGCCCTCCACCGCAACCCGTTCCGCGAGTGGATCGGCGCCCAGATCCGGGCCGACGTGCACGGCTGGACGCATCCGGGCGACCCGGTCGCCGCGGCCGCGCAGGCGTACCGGGACGCGGCGCTCACGCACACGGCCAACGGGGTCTACGGCGCCATGTTCGTCGCGGCGACCCTGGCCACGGCGGCGACCGGCACCGCCGACGTCCACCGGGCGCTCGCGAGCGGCCTCGGGGTGATCCCACCGTGCTCGCGGCTGGCGGCGGCCGTCCGCCTCGGCATCGCGGCGGCCCGCGCCACGCCCGACTTCGACGCCGTCGTGGACCGCCTGCACGCCGAGCTCGGCGGGTACCACTGGGTGCATGCCGTTCCCAACGCCGCCCTGCTCGCCGCCGCCCTCACCCACGGCGACGGCGACTTCTCGCGCTCGGTCTGCGCGGCGGTGTCGGGCGGTTGGGACACCGATTCCAACGGGGCCACCGCCGGTTCGGTCGCCGGTCTCCTCGCCGGGCACCCCGACCGGCTGCCGGAGCGCTGGACCGCTCCGCTCAAGAACCGTCTGGCGACGTCGGTCCCGTCCTTCGACGGCATCGGCTTCGACACGCTGGCCGAACTGACACACACGGAGGCAGTACGCCCATGACCAGCATCGTCGTGCTCGGCAGCACGAACATGGACCTCGTGGCCTATGTGCCGAGGGCCCCGGCCCTCGGCGAGACGGTCACCGGCCGCTCGTTCCGCACGATCCCCGGTGGCAAGGGCGCCAACCAGGCCGTCGCCGCCGCACGCGCGGGCGCCGAGGTCGCGATGATCGGCGCGGTCGGCGCGGACGACTTCGGGGCACGGCTCCGCGCCACGCTCGAACACTGCGCGGTGGACACCGATCTCCTGCGCACCGCCGAGGGCTCCTCCGGCACGGCCCACATCGTCGTCGACGACGAGGGCGGCAACGCGATCGTCGTCGTCCCCGGCGCCAACGGCACCGTGACCTCCCTCTCGCACGGCGACGAGGCCCTCATCGGCACCGCCGACACCCTGCTCCTCCAGCTCGAACTCCCCCTCCCCGTCGTCGTCGAGGGCGCCGTCACCGCCCGCCGGCTCGGCGTCCGCACGATCCTCACCCCCGCCCCCGCCCAGCCGCTGCCTCCGGAACTCCTCGCCGCCACCGACCTGCTGGTGCCCAACGAGCACGAGGCAGCCGCCCTCACCGGACTCGCCGACCCGCGCGCGGCGGCCCGGGCCCTGCTGCGGTTCGTCCCCGAGGTGGTGATCACCCTGGGCGCGGCCGGCGGCCTGTACGCGGCCCGCGACGCCGAGCCGGTCACCGTCCCCGCCCCCCGGGTCAGGGCGGTGGACACCACGGCGGCCGGCGACACCTTCGTCGGCGCCCTCGCGGTCGCCCTCGGCGAGGGCCGCCCCGCACCGGAGGCGCTCGCCTGGGCGCAGGCCGCCGCCGCGCTCTCCGTCCAGCGACAGGGCGCGTCGACCTCGATGCCGTACCGCGTCGAGATCGAGGCGGCCTTCCTCTCCCCCGACACCCTGGAGGCCGACTCCGCATGACCGTCCACGCTCCGGCCGCCGCGCCGACGAACCCCGCTCCCGCCGCCCCGGCGCCGCTCCAGGGGCTGCGCGTCCTGGACCTCGCCACCCTCTTCGCCGGCCCGCTCGCGGCCATGATGCTCGGCGACTTCGGCGCCGACGTCGTCAAGGTCGAGCACCCGCGCAAGCCGGACCCGTCCCGCGGGCACGGCCCCGCCAAGGACGGCATCGGTCTCTGGTGGAAGGTCCTCGGCCGCAACAAGCGGACGATCACCCTGGACCTGTCGTCGCCCGGCGGTCGCGACACCCTGCTCGCGCTCGCCGCCGACGCGGACGTGATCGTGGAGAACTTCCGACCCGGCACCCTGGAACGCTGGGGTCTGGGCTGGGAGGAGCTCTCCACCGTCAACCCGCGGCTGGTCCTCGCCCGGGTCACCGGCTTCGGCCAGTTCGGCCCGTACGCCCACCGGCCCGGATTCGGCACCCTCGCCGAGGCCATGAGCGGCTTCGCCGCCATCACCGGCGAGCCCGAGGGCCCGCCCACCCTGCCTCCCTTCGGTCTGGCCGACTCGATCGCCGCCCTCGCCACCGCGTACGCCGTGATGACCGCGCTCACCGCCAGGACGACGACCGGCCGCGGCCAGGTCGTCGACATGGCGATCATCGAGCCGATGCTCTCCGTCATCGGACCCCACACCCTCTGGTACGACCAGCTCGGTTACGTCCAGCCCCGGACCGGCAACCGCTCCCGCAACAACGCCCCCCGCAACACGTACCGGACCGCCGACGGTTCCTGGGTCGCCGTCTCCACCTCCGCCCAGTCGATCGCCGAGCGCGTGCTGCGCCTGGTCGGCCGCCCCGAACTGATCGACGAGCCGTGGTTCGCCGACGGCACGGGCCGGGCCGCACACGCGGACGTCCTGGACGAGGCGGTCGGCTCCTGGATCGCCCGCCGCACCCGCGACGAGGCGATGGCGGCCTTCGAGAAGGCGGAGGCGGCCATCGCCCCGGTCTACGACGTCCGGGACGTCGTCGCCGACCCGCAGTACCAGGCCCTCGGCACGGTCACCGAGGTGCAGGACCCCGAACTCGGCCCGATCAAGATGCAGAACGTCCTCTTCCGGCTCTCCGAGACCCCCGGCGCCATCCGCTGGCCCGGCCGCCCCCACGGCGCCGACACCACCGACGTCCTCACCGAACTCGGCCTCACCCCCGCCGAGATCGACGACCTCCGCGACCGGGGAGCGGTATGAGCGGCGGCGTGACCGGGGTCGACCGTCTCGCCCGCGTCCGCACGCCCCTCACCTGGCTGTACGCCCCCGGCGACCGGCCCGCGGTCGTCGCCAAGGCCCTGTCCTCCGGCGCCGACGTCGTCATCGTCGACCTGGAGGACGCGGTCGCCCCGCACCGCAAGGCGTACGCCCTCGACGCCACGGCCGATCTGCTCGCCGACGCCCACCCCGTCCCGGTGCACGTCCGCGTCCACTCCCCGCACGACATCCCCACCCTGGCCCCCCTCCCCGGCCTCTGCGGTCTCCGTGTACCCAAGGTGACACACGCCACTGACATCCACCGGATCGCCGGGCTCGCCCCCGGTCTCCCCCTCTACCCGCTCCTGGAGAACGCCCTCGCCCTGGAGCACGCGTACGCCATCGCCACCGCCCACCCGGCCGTGCGCGGCATCGCCCTCGGCGAGGCCGACCTCCGCGCCGACCTGGGCGTACGGGAGGACAGCGGGCTCGACTGGCCGCGCGGCCGGGTGGTGGTCGCGGCCCGGGCGGCCGCCCTCCCGCCCCCGGCCCAGTCGGTCCACCCCGACATCGGCGACCTGGACGCCCTGGCCGCCGGCTGCGCCCGGGGCCGGGCCATGGGCTTCCTCGGCCGGGCGGCGATCCACCCCCGCCAGCTCCCGGTCATCGAACGGGCCTACCTGCCCACCCCCCAGGAGGTCGACGCGGCCCGGGAGGTCGTCGCCGCGGCCGCCACCGACCAGGGCGCCCTGGCCCTCCCCGACGGCCGCTTCGTCGACGCGGCGGTGGTGGAGGGCGCCCACCGCGTCCTCGCCCTCGCCTCCCGCACGGCCTGACCCCCGTACGCGAGAGGGCCGCCGGAACCTTTCGGTCCCGGCGGCCCTCTCGGCAGCGGAAGGATCAGCCCTTGGCGGCCGACCCGGCGCCGTTGCCGGCACCGGCTTCCTCGTTCTTGTCGGAGTCGGCGACCGGAGCGGCGTCCTCGGGCTCGCCGTCCACCGACTCGCCCTCCCCGGACTCCCCGGACTCGGTGGACTCCCCGGACTTCTCGCCCTTCCCGGACTCCGCGGCCTTCCCGTCCTTCTCCGCCGCCTTGGGCTCCACGATCTCCTCGCGTCCCGGCCGCATCCGCGACGAGACCACGATGTAGACCACGGCGAGCAGGAAGACGACGATCGCCGTCCACACGTTCAGCCGCAGGCCGAGCACGTGGTGCGCCTCGTCGACGCGCAGGTACTCGGTCCAGACCCGGCCGGCGCAGTACGCGGCCACGTACACCGCGAAGGCCCGCCCGTGGCCGAGCTTGAAGCGGCGGTCGGCCCAGATGACGAGGAAACCGACGCCGACGCACCAGAGCGATTCGTAGAGGAAGGTCGGGTGGTAGAGCCCGGCCTCGCGGTTCGCGCCCTCGGTGATCTTCAGGGCCCAGGGGAGGTCGGTCGGCCGGCCGTAGAGCTCCTGGTTGAACCAGTTGCCCCAGCGGCCGATGGCCTGGGCGAAGGCGATACCGGGGGCGATGGCGTCGGCGTAGGCCGGCAGCGGGATGCCTCGGCGGCGGCAGCCGATCCAGGCGCCGACGGCGCCGAGCGCGATCGCGCCCCAGATACCGAGGCCGCCCTCCCAGATCTTGAAGGCGTCGACCCAGTTCTCACCCTCGCTGAAGTACAGCTGGTAGTCGGTGATCACGTGGTACAGGCGTCCGCCGACGAGGCCGAAAGGCACCGCCCAGACGGCGATGTCGGCCACGGTGCCGGCGGTGCCGCCCCGGGCGATCCAGCGCTTGTTGCCGTACCAGACGGCGACGAAGACACCGATGATGATGCAGAAGGCATAGCCGCGCAGCGGGATCGGTCCGAGGTGGATCACGCCGGTCGACGGGCTGGGAATGTAGGCAAGGTCCATGGCAGGACCGACGCTACCCTGCCGGGCGGGCGGGACGGCAGCCCACCCGGCAACGTATGGGTAACTAACCCGGCCTCGAACGGCTCAGCCGGCCGAGGGCGAGGCCGTGCCGGCCTTCTTGCCCTTGTTGGCCTCGGCCACCCACTTCTTCAGGTTCTCCGGGGAGATCTGCTCGTTCCCCTTGGTCGGGAAGATCGATTCGCCGTTGAGGAGGACGGACGGGGTGCCGCGGAAGCCGCCGCTCTGGAAGGCCTCGTTCGACTTCGTGACCCAGCTGTCGTGCGTGCCGTCCTGGACGCAGCTGCGGAAGGTGGGCGTGTCGAGCCCCGGGACCTTCGCCGCCAGCTCGATCAGCTTGTCGTTCTTGCCGAAGGCGTCGTCCGTCTCCGGCGGCTGGTTCGTGTAGAGCGTGTCGTGGTACGCGGTGAACTTGCCCGCGTCCTGGGCGCACGCGGCCGCGTTCGCCGCGCGCAGCGAGCCGCTGCCGCCCATGTTCCCGTCGATGAGGGTGGCGAGGTGGTACTCGGCCTTGAGCGCGCCGGAGGCCTCCAGCTCGTGGATCGTGTCCCGCATGACGGTCTCGAACTGGGCGCACGCCGGGCAGCGGAAGTCCTCCCAGATCGCGAGGGTGGACGGGGCGTCCGTCGTGCCCGTGGGGATCGCGGGCTTGTCGCCCTCGATCGATCCGGTCGGCGCGACGACCGGGCCGGCCTTGTCGGATCCGCCGTCCTTGTCGCTGTTCGCTGCGATCACGCCGACGACCGCGGCGAGGCCGAGGACCCCGACCACCGCCGCCGACACGATCAGGACGCGCCGCTGCTTCTCGCGGGCCTTGTCGCGCTCGCGCTGCTGCTGGAGGCGCTCCCGCGCGCTCCGGTTACCGTCACCACGGTTCTTCTCGCTCACGCCTCAGGAACGAACCGGGGAGGCGCGTACGTGCCTCCCCGGTCCCGGATCCACCCGAACGGGCTACGAAACGCGGCGGACACCCTCGGCGAGTTCGCCCGCCAGTTCCCTTACGGCGGCCAGCCCGGCGGCCTCGTCGCCGTCGGCGTCGAGGATGCGCTGCACGAAGGCGGAGCCGACGATGACGCCGTCGGCGAAGCCGGCGACCTCCTTGGCCTGGGTGGCGTTGGAGACGCCGAGGCCGACGCAGACCGGCAGCCCGGACGTGGCCCGGGTGCGCCGGACCAGGTCGGCGGCCTGCTCGCCGACGGACTCGCGGGTGCCGGTGACCCCCATGAGCGAGGCGGCGTAGACGAAGCCCGAGCCGACCGACGTGATGGTGGCCAGGCGCTCGTCCTTGCTGCTGGGCGCGACGACGAACACGGTGGCGAGACCGCGCTTGTCGGCGTGCTCGCGCCAGACGGCGGACTCCTGGACCGGCAGGTCGGGCAGGATGCAGCCCGCGCCGCCGGCCGCGGCGAGCTCCTCGGTGAAGCGCTCGATGCCGTACCGGTCGATCGGGTTCCAGTACGTCATGACGAGGACCGGCTTCCCGGTGGCCTCGTGGGCCTCGCGGACCGTCCGCATGACGTCGGCGATCTTGACGCCGCCGCGCAGGGCGATGTCGTCGGCGGTCTGGATGACCGGCCCGTCGAGGACCGGGTCGCTGTGCGGCAGACCGACCTCGACGACGTCGGCGCCGCCGTCGAAGGCCGCCTTGATCGCCGCGATGCCGCCGTCGACCGTCGGGAAGCCCGCCGGCAGGTACGCGATGAGCGCGGCCCGGTTGTCGGCCTTGGCCTTGGCCAGGGTGTCGCTCAGCAGCTGGATGTTCCCGGTCGTCACTTGGAGCCCTCCCCGTCGTACAGCCCGAAGTAGCGGGCGGCCGTGTCCATGTCCTTGTCCCCGCGCCCCGAGAGGTTCACGAGGAGCAGGGCGTCCTTGCCGAGCTCCTTGCCGACCTCGAGGGCCCCCGCGAGGGCGTGCGCCGACTCGATGGCCGGGATGATGCCCTCGGTGCGGGAGAGCAGCCGCAGTGCCTGCATGGCGGCGTCGTCGGTGACGGCCCGGTACTCGCCGCGCCCGCGGTCCTTGAGGTACGCGTGCTCGGGGCCGATGCCCGGGTAGTCGAGGCCGGCCGAGATCGAGTACGGCTCGGTGATCTGGCCCTCCTCGTCCTGGAGGACGTACGAGCGCGAGCCGTGCAGGATGCCGGGCTCGCCGGCGGTGAGGGTGGCCGCGTGCTCGCCGGTCTCGACGCCGTGGCCGGCCGGCTCGCAGCCGATCAGGCGGACGCCCGCGTCCGGGACGAAGGCGTGGAAGAGGCCGATGGCGTTGGAGCCGCCGCCGACGCAGGCGATGGCCGCGTCGGGCAGCCGCCCGGCGCGCTCCAGGACCTGGCGGCGGGCCTCGACGCCGATGACCCGGTGGAAGTCGCGGACCATGGCGGGGAAGGGGTGCGGGCCGGCCACGGTGCCGAACAGGTAGTGCGTCCTGTCGACGTTCGCGACCCAGTCCCGGAACGCCTCGTTGATGGCGTCCTTGAGGGTGCGGCTGCCGGACTTCACGGCGATGACCTCGGCGCCGAGCATCCGCATCCGGGCCACGTTCAGGGCCTGGCGCTGGGTGTCGACCTCGCCCATGTAGATGGTGCAGTCGAGGCCGAACAGGGCGCAGGCGGTGGCCGTGGCCACGCCGTGCTGGCCGGCGCCGGTCTCGGCGATGACCCGCGTCTTGCCCATGCGCTTGGTCAGCAGCGCCTGGCCGAGCACGTTGTTGATCTTGTGCGAGCCGGTGTGGTTCAGGTCCTCGCGCTTGAGGAAGATCCGGGCGCCGCCCGCGTGCTCGGCGAACCGGGGCACCTCGGTGAGGGCGCTCGGACGGCCCGTGTAGTTGACCATCAGGTCGTTGAGTTCGCGCGCGAACTCCGGGTCCGCCTTCGCCTTGTCGTACTCGACGGCGACCTCGTCCACGGCGGCGACCAGCGCCTCCGGGATGAACTTGCCGCCGAAATCGCCGAAGTAGCCCTCGGCGTTGGGGACCTGGCCCTCCAGGTCCGGAATGAAGAACTCGCTGGACATGCGGATGCTCCTCGCGGGGCGGATGCCCCGGGATACGTGTGGTTGATGGTCACGTTATGCGCGCGCCACGCTCACATCCGGCAACACGGTCGCCTGTCGCCCCGACCCGTCGCGGCGGCCACCGCCCGTTGCGACCCGCCCCGCCCGTTGTGGGCAATCGTTCCGCTGGGGCGGAACGGGTGGGCACAACGGACGGCGCCCCCTGCCGGGCCTAGGCTTCTGCGCCTGAACCCGCACCGGATGCGCGCCGCGCTATGGGTGCGGGTAGGTGCAGGGGGCGGAGGCGCCGCCAAGGGCGCCGTCCCGTGTGCCCACCCGTCCCGCCCTGGGGGTCCCCCCGGACGAAGTCTGAGGGAGGGACGATTGCCCACACGGGCGGTGGGCCGGGACGACGGGTTCGGTCAGGCGTCGTGTGTGGAGGTGCGCGGGGCGCGCGGGCGCCATCGCATGCCGTTGACCTGGCCCGGCTCGGAGCCGATGACGTAGCGGACCCGGCGGCCGTGGACACGGCGGGCGGGCGCGCGACAGCCGCGCGGGCGGCAGCCCCTGGCCAGCGGGGCGTGCTTGGAGACGGGGGCCGCGACGGTACGGAGCCGGCCGCGGCGGCCCGACGCGTCCGCGGGCACGACCGCACCGCCCGGGGCGGTGCCCAGGGCGGTCGGCGTGGCGCGGACGGGGGTCATGGCGGGGTCAGCTCCGGCCGTGGCGGAGGGCCGGGTGGGCGCCGGCGGCGACCAGGTCGGCGACGGCGGCCTTCGGGTCGCGGCCGGTGACGAGGGACTCGCCGACCAGGACCGCGTCGGCTCCGGCGTTGGCGTAGGCGATGAGGTCGTGCGGGCCGCGGACGCCGGACTCGGCGACCTTGACGATGTGCGCCGGGATCTCGGGGGCGACGCGCTCGAAGGTGGAGCGGTCGACCTGGAGGGTCTTGAGGTTGCGCGCGTTGACGCCGATGATCCGGGCGCCCGCGTCGACGGCGCGCTCGACCTCCTCCTCGTCGTGGACCTCGACCAGCGGGGTCAGCCCGATGGACTCGGCACGCTCGATGAGGGAGACCAGCGCCTCCTGCTCCAGGGCGGCGACGATGAGGAGCGCGAGATCCGCTCCGTACGCCCGGGCCTCCCAGAGCTGGTACGCGGTGACGATGAAGTCCTTGCGCAGGACCGGGATGTCGACCCGGGCGCGGACGGCCTCCAGGTCGGCGAGGGAGCCGCCGAAGCGGCGCTGCTCGGTGAGGACGGAGATGACGGCGGCGCCGCCCGCCTCGTAGTCCGCGGCGAGACCGGCCGGATCGGCGATCGCGGCGAGTGCGCCCTTGGACGGGCTGGAGCGCTTGACCTCGCAGATCACCTTGACGCCGTCGCCGCGCAGTGCGGCGACGCCGTCCTTGGCCTGCGGCGCCTTGGCGGCGCGCTCCTTGAGCTCGTCGAGGGTGACCCGCGCCTGTCGCTCTGCGAGGTCGGCGCGCACGCCTTCGATGATCTCGTCGAGCACACTCACGCGAGGGGCCCCCTTCCGGGACGGTGATGAGGAAACAGGTTCAGCCACTTCGATCCTATCCGCAGGACGGCCCCGGACTCGCATCGGCCGGAGCGGCGTCCCACCTGCTGGGACTCCCGTCGGGGTCCCCGAGTGCCGGTGAAGGGCCTCAGGGGGCCAGCGCGGAGCCGAAGGGAAGGTTCCGGACCACGGTGAAGAGGGCGAGGACGGCCCCGATCCCCCACCACCAGACCGGGGAGACCGCGAGGCGCATCGGCACCGCGCGGGTGGCACGAATCAGCCAGACGGCCATGACGACGGCGAAGAGCCCGTAGCCGACGACGGCCAGGGCGTTCGCGCCGAGTGCGGCCGGCAGGTCTCCGGTGACGAAGGCGTGGGCACTGCGGAGTCCGCCGCACCCGGGGCAGTACAGGCCGGTGAAGCGGAGCAGCGGGCAGACGGGATAGTGCCCGGGTTCGTTGGGGTCGACGGCCCCGACGTACGCGAACGCCGCGGCGACCCCGGCGAGCGTCCCCACCGGCGCGAGCAGCCGCCGCACGAGCGGCCGGGGCGGCGGTACGACGCCCCACGGGCCTCCGGACCACCCGGGCACGGCTCCGCCCGGACCCCCGTGCCCCGCGTACACGGCCCCGTCCGGACTCCCGGGCCCCGCATGGGCGGCCGGTGTCGGGGCGGGGGCGGGGGCGGGTGGGACGGGGTTCCCCGGTGGGGTGGATTCACCCGGTCGGGTGGGGGATGCGTCGGTCGCGGCTCCGGCCGTCGGGTGCGTGTCCACCCGGTGATTCTCGCCCCTGACGCGCGAGGGCGCAGCCCGGCACGGCCGGACTGCGCCCTCGAGTGCGTCGTGTCGCGTCAGGAACGGGCCAGCGCGGTCGCGGTGGCGGCCTCGCGGGCGGCGGCGACGGCCGCCGACTCCTTCGGCATGCCGAGGCCGGCGGCCTTCATCGCACCGCCGACGATGCCGCCGAGGAGGATGACGCCCACGCCGGCCCAGAAGCCGGGCAGGTTGGCGGCCACCATGAAGACGCCGGCGATGCAGAAGCCGATGAAGGAGATGATGACACCGGTCCAGGCGGCCGGGGTGTGTCCGTGGGCGCTGCCCGCCATGAGTTGCTCCTCGTTGCAGTTGCTCGATGGTGAGGTCTCGCGTGCGCGGACACTCGGCGTCCATTGTCCCGCACGTGGGCGCGCGAGGATGAATCGGGGGTCCCGGGACGATCACGCGTCGCGGTCGGCCCTCCGGTCAGCCGCCGTGCGTGGGGTCCTCACCGCGGTCGAGGGCCTTCCACAGGTCCTCGGGCCGGTCGGGGTCGGTGGTGGGCGTCTTGCGCCCGGCGCGCGGGGTTCCGGACCGTTCGTAGCGGCCGCCCATCGCGGGCCAGCTCTTGCCGAAGCGCAGGGCGAAGAGGCCGGCGAGCAGTATGAGGGCGGCGCCGGCCGCGGTCACGTACGGCCAGGCGGTGTGGGTGAGGCCGGCCACGGCGGCGGCGGTGTCGCCGCTGATGCGGGCGGCCTCGGCGTCGAGGGCGCTGCTGTCGGAGGCGCCGAGGACCGCGGCGAGCGCGGCGCCGGCGCCGCTGAGCGCGAGGAGCGCGGCGACGAGGGTGCGGCCGGTGCGGCGGACGGCGAAGACGGCGAAGAGGGCGGCGAGGCCGACGATCGCGAGGGCGGTCGGCACGCCGGTGACGGCGCTGCCGTCGGCTTCGACGGGAACGCTGCCACCGCCGACGGACGCGGTGCCCTCGGCCCAGATCTGGCCGGCGGAGAGCAGGACGACGGTGGCGCCGAGGGCGCCGAGGAGGAGGGCCGCGGCCAGGCTGCGGCGGCCGCCGGTGGGGACGGCCGCGCGGGCGGCCCGGGGCTGGGGTACGGGTACGGCACTCACGTACCCCACTATCCCCTACGTGCTCAGTTGTCGTTCATCCGGTTGGCGGTGTGGACGGCGCGGAGGACGGCCGCGGCCTTGTTGCGGCACTCGTTGTCCTCGGCGACGGGGTCGGAGTCGGCGACGACACCCGCTCCGGCCTGCACGTACGCGGTGCCGTCGCGGAGCAGGGCGGTGCGGATGGCGATGGCGGTGTCCGCGTCGCCGGCGAAATCGAGATAACCGACACATCCGCCGTACAGGCCGCGCCGGGAGGGTTCGAGCTCCTCGATGATCTGCATCGCGCGGGGCTTGGGGGCTCCGGAGAGCGTGCCGGCGGGGAAGCAGGCGGTGAGGACGTCGAAGGCGGTCCGTCCGTCGGCGACCGTACCGGTCACGGTGGAGACGATGTGCATGACGTGCGAGTAGCGCTCGATCGACATGAAGTCGACGACCTCGACGGAGCCGGGCGCGCAGACCCGGCCGAGGTCGTTGCGGCCGAGGTCGACGAGCATGAGGTGCTCGGCGCGTTCCTTGGGGTCGGCGAGCAGTTCCTCGGCGAGGTCGTGGTCCTCCTGCGGGGTGGCGCCGCGGTGCCGGGTGCCGGCGATGGGGTGGACCATCGCCTGCCCGTCCTCGACCTTGACGAGGGCCTCGGGGCTGGATCCGACGACGTCGAAGCCGTTCTCGAAGCGGAAGAGGTACATGTACGGGGAGGGGTTGGTGGCCCGCAGGACCCGGTAGACGTCGAGCGCGGAGGCGGTGCAGGGGGTCTCGAAGCGCTGCGAGGGCACGACCTGGAAGGCCTCGCCGGCCCGGATGCGCTCCTTGATGTCCTCGACGGCGTCCTGGTAGGCGGGGCCGCCCCAGAGCGCGGAGAACTCGGGCAGTTCCGAGGCGGGCAGGGCGGTGGGGGCGGTGGCGACCGGGCGGGCGAGGTCGGCCTCCATGGCGTCGAGGCGGGCGACGGCGTGCGCGTACGCCTCGTCGACGCCGGTCTCCAGGTCGTTGTGGTTGATCGCGTTGGCGATCAGCAGGACCGAGCCGTCCCAGTGGTCGAGGACGGCGAGGTCGCTGGTGAGGAGCATGGTGAGCTCGGGGAGCTGCAGGTCGTCGCGGCCGTGCTCGCCGATCTTCTCCAGGCGGCGGACGATGTCGTAGCCGAGGTAGCCGACCATGCCGCCGGTGAACGGGGGCATCCCGGAGGAGAGGTCACGGGGGGTGTGGAGGGCTTCGACGGTGGCGCGCAGGGCGTCGAGGGGGTCGCCGTCGGTGGGGACGCCGACGGGCGGGGTGCCCAGCCAGTGCGCCTCGCCGTCCCGCACCGTCAGGGTGGCGTCGCTGCGGACCCCGATGAAGGAGTAGCGGGACCACGAGCGGCCGTTCTCCGCGGATTCGAGGAGGAAGGTGCCGGGCCGTTCGGCGGCGAGCTTGCGGTAGAGCCCGACCGGGGTGTCGCCGTCCGCGAGGAGCCTGCGGCTGACGGGGATGACGCGGCGGTCGGCCGCCAGCTTGCGGAACGTCTCGAGATCCATGGCGCCAGACCTTACTGGGATACGGGGAGCACGTCGGTGTCGAAGCAGGTCCGGGTGCCGGTGTGGCAGGCGGCCCCGATCTGGTCGACCTTGACGAGGACGGTGTCGGCGTCGCAGTCGAGGGCGACGGACTTGACGTGCTGGACGTGGCCGGAGGTGTCGCCCTTGACCCAGTACTCCCGGCGGCTGCGGGACCAGTAGGTGGCGCGGCCGGTGGTGAGGGTGCGGTGCAGGGCCTCGTCGTCCATCCAGCCGAGCATCAGCACCTCGCCGGTGTCGTACTGCTGGGCGATGGCGGGGACGAGCCCGTCGGGGCTGCGCTTGAGCCGGGCGGAGACGGCCGGGTCGAGATTGCTGCTCATGGCGCCATTGTGCCGTGGTCCGGGGTGGTGTCCGGCCGGGCGTCCACTGGGCGGACCGGTCGCCCCGGCCGTACGCTGACGGGCATGTCGACCCATGCGAAACGTGAACGGCTTCTGCTCGCCGATCTGTTGGAGGCGGCGGGTCCGGACGCCCCGACGCTCTGCGAGGGCTGGCGGACCCGGGACCTCGCCGCCCATGTGGTGGTGCGCGAGCGGCGGCCCGACGCGGCGGCCGGTTCCCTCGTGCCGGTGCTGCGGGAGCGGCAGGACCGGGTGCAGGCGGAGTTCGCCGACAAGCCGTACGAGGAGCTGATCCAGCTCATCCGTACGGGACCGCCGCGGTTCTCGCCGTTCACCATCAAGCAGGTGGACGAGGGGGCGAACGTCGTCGAGTTCTACGTGCACGCGGAGGACGTGCGCCGTGCGCAGCCCGACTGGTCGGCGCGCGAGCTGGATCCGGTCTTCGCCGACGCCCTCTGGTCCCGGCTGGAGCGGATGGCCCGGCTCCTCGGCCGCAAGGCCCCGGTGGGTCTGGTCCTGCGCCGTCCGAACGGCCAGACGGCCGTGGCCCACCGCGGCACCCCGGTGGTGACGGCCTCCGGGGAGCCGGGCGAGCTGGTGATGTACCTGTACGGGCGCCAGGACTCGGCGAAGGTGGCCCTGGAGGGCGAGCCGGAGGCGATCGAGCGGCTGCGGGAGACGAAGCAGCTGGGGATCTGAGCGGGCTGCTTCGGCGGTTCGGCGCGACGGTTCGGGGCTACTTCGGCAGTTCGGCGCGGCGGAGGGCGGGGACCAGGAGGGCGTACGCGCCGGACAGGGCGCAGACCGCCGCGCTGACGACGAAGACCGGGCCGGGGCCCCAGAGGCCGACGGCAGCGCCGGTGACCGGGAAGCTCAGCGGGGCGATGCCGAAGCTGCCGAGGCTGGAGACGGCGCTCACCCGGCCGAGGTAGGCGGGGTCGCACTCGGTCTGGACGAGGGCGTTGCACAGGGCTCCGGAGAGTCCGGCGAGCAGGCCGATGGAGACCGCGACGAGGCCGGCGAGGGCCAGCTGGGGGACGTGGGCGAGGGCGCCGATCGATACGGCTCCGAGCACCATGGTCCAGCCCATGACGGCGCCGGCGCGGGGGACCCGGCCCTTGACGGTCAGCAGCAGGGAGGCGCTGCCGGCGCCGATGCCGAAGCCGGCGAGGACCCAGCCGATGCCGGCGGCGCCCCAGCCGCGCTGGTCGGACAGGACCGCGAGGCCGACGTTGAGGGGGCCGGCGAAGCCGAGGTCGGCGAGGAGGACGACGATCATCAGCGGGCCGAGCGTCCGGTGGCCGCGAAGGTAGCGCAGGCCGGCGGCGAGGTCGCTCAGGGCGGTGCCGTCGGTCGCCCGGTCCTCGTGCGGCAGCGGGCGGAGCTCGAGCGCGCCGAGCAGGGGCAGGGACAGGGCGAAGAGGATGCCTGCGATGCCGAAGGCGGTGGCGGTGCCGCCGAGGGCGACGGCGAGCCCGCCGAGCGGGGCGCCGAGGACGGCGCCGAGCCGGTAGGCGAGGCCGCGCATGCCCTGGACGCGGGCGAGCTGGTCGTGCTCGGCGATGCGGGGCGGCAGGGCTCCGACGGCGGGCAGGAAGAGGGCGTCGACGACGCCGAAGACGAGGGCGACGGCGGCGAGCGCCCAGAGGCCGGGCGTGGCGAGGAACAGCGTCGCGGCGAGGCCGAGGACGACCAGGGCGCGGACGGCGTCGGAGGCGATGACGACCCGGCGGGGGCCGAGGCGGTCGGCGATCGCTCCCCCGACGAGCAGGAGCAGTGCGCGGGGCACGGCGGAGACGGCCATGACGAGTCCGGCCTGGGCGGGGGTGCCGCTGCTGACGGCCGTCCAGGAGAGGGCGAGGTAGTAGACGCTGTCGCCGAGGGTGGAGGCCGTGTAGGCGCCGAGCCAGCGCAGGACCTGGGGGCTGCGGTGGGCGGGGCGGGCGGTCGCGGGGGCGGTGGTCCCGGTCGTCGTGGTGGCCATCGTCCCTCAGCCTCGGTAGGGGAAGCCGTGCAGGTGGACGGCGACGTTCTCGCGGCCTTCGGTGTCGCCGGCGTCCTCGGCGGCGCGGGCCCGCTGGTCGTACTTCTCGAGGAGCGCGTCGAGTTCCTTGCCGAGGGCGGCGAGTTCGGTGGCGGTGAGGCGGGGCAGCCACTCGGAGCTGATCGCGGCCGAGCGCCACTCGTCGGACCAGGTGAGCCGCTCGTCGATGAAGCGGCGGTGGAGCGCCGTGCGCTGTTCGTTGATGGTGCGGCCGACGGCGTCGCTCGCGGCGGCCATCTCGGGGTTTCCCCGGACGTCCTCGTCGCGGATGGACAGCCCGTACGAGCTCGGCTGCCACCAGCGTTCGCGGCCGTCGGCGGACTGCGCCTCGGCCTCCTCGATGAGGCCGTGCTCGGCGAGCTTGCGCAGGTGGTAGCTGACGAGCGAGACGGCCTCGTCGACCTGCTCGGCGAGCTGGGACGCGGTGGCCGTGCGGGCCACGAACAGGGCCCGGTAGAGGCGCATGCGCAGGGGGTGCGCGATGGCCTTCAGGGTGCCGAGGTCGTCGATGCGGCGGTTCTCCTGCGAGGTCATGTCCACGACCGTAGATGCGAAAGAAAAGTTGCGCAACAAGATTTGCACAAATAATCCTGCACATCCGGCGAAGAAGAAGGGCCCCCGCAGGGGCCCTTCACGGAAGCGGAACTCCGATCAGCGGACCGGGTGGCCCGCCTCCCGCAGCGCGTCCTTGACCTGCGAGATCCGCAGATCGCCGAAGTGGAAGACGGAGGCCGCGAGCACCGCGTCCGCCCCCGACGCCACGGCCGGCGCGAAGTCGGAGAGCTTTCCGGCCCCACCGGACGCGATCACCGGCACCGTGACGTGCTTGCGCACCGCCGCGATCATCTCGGTGTCGTAGCCGTCCTTCGTGCCGTCCGCGTCCATCGAGTTGAGCAGGATCTCGCCCGCGCCCAGCTCGGCGGCCCGGTGCGCCCACTCGACGGCGTCGAGGCCGGTGCCCTTGCGGCCGCCGTGCGTCGTCACCTCGAAGGAGCCCGAGGCGGTGCGGCGCGCGTCCACGGACAGGACGAGCACCTGGCGGCCGAAGCGCTCCGCGATCTCGCGGATCAGCTCGGGGCGCTCGATGGCGGCGGTGTTGACGCCCACCTTGTCGGCACCCGCCCGCAGCAGCTTGTCGACGTCCTCGGCCGCACGGACGCCGCCGCCGACCGTGAGCGGGATGAAGACCTGCTCGGCGGTGCGGCGCACCACGTCGTAGGTGGTCTCCCGGTTGCCGGAGGAGGCGGTGATGTCCAGGAAGGTCAGCTCGTCGGCGCCCTCGGCGTCGTACAGCTTGGCCATCTCGACGGGGTCGCCCGCGTCCCGCAGGTTCTGGAAGTTGACGCCCTTGACGACCCGGCCGTTGTCCACGTCCAGGCAGGGGATCACGCGTACGGCGAGACTCATGCGGCATCACTCCTGAAGGCCTCGACCTCGACCTCGACGACCAGGCGGGGGTCGACGAAGCCGGAGACGATGATCATCGACGCGGCGGGGCGGACGGCGTCGAACAGCTCCTTGTGGGCGCGGCCGACCTCCTCCACGTCCCGGGCGTGCGTGATGTACATCCGGGTCCGGACGACGTGCTCAATGCCCAGGTCCAGCTGCTTCAGCGCCCCGAAGGCCACGTTGAAGGAGTTGACCGCCTGGTCGTACGGGCCGCCGTCGATGATCTGGCCGTCGACCACCGACGTGCAGCCGGAGACCAGGACCAGACCGTTCGGCAGCTCCACCGCGCGCGAGTAGCCGAACTGCTCCTCCCAGGGAGCGCCGGTGACGACCTTGCGTACGGAATCGGTCATACGGCAGCCACCGCCGCGATGGCCTCTTCGAGGGTGAAGGCCTTGGCGTACAGCGCCTTGCCGACGATCGCGCCCTCGACGCCGAGCGGGACCAGGCCGGACAGGGCCCGCAGGTCGTCCAGGGAGGAGACGCCGCCGGAGGCGACGACGGGCTTGTCGGTGGCCGCGCAGACGTTCTTCAGGAGCTCCAGGTTGGGGCCCTGGAGCGTGCCGTCCTTGGCGATGTCGGTGACGACGTACCGCGCGCAGCCCTCGGAGTCCAGGCGGGCCAGCGTCTCGTACAGGTCGCCGCCGTCACGGGTCCAGCCGCGGCCGCGCAGGGTGGTGCCGCGCACGTCGAGGCCGACGGCGATCTTGTCGCCGAACTCGGCGATGACCTTGGCGACCCACTCGGGGGTCTCCAGCGCGGCGGTGCCGAGGTTGACGCGGGTGCAGCCGGTGGCCAGGGCGGCGGCGAGCGAGGCGTCGTCGCGGATGCCGCCGGACAGCTCGACCTTGATGTCCATGGCCTCGGTGACCTGGCGGACCAGGTCGCGGTTGTCGCCGGTGCCGAAGGCGGCGTCCAGGTCGACCAGGTGGAGCCACTCGGCGCCGGCCCGCTGCCAGGCCAGGGCGGCCTCCAGCGGAGAGCCGTAGGAGGTCTCGCTGCCGGACTCGCCGTGGACGAGCCGGACGGCCTGGCCGTCGCGGACGTCGACGGCGGGGAGGAGTTCGAGAGTGCTCACAGGGTTCCGATCCAGTTGGTGAGGAGCTGGGCTCCGGCGTCGCCGGACTTCTCGGGGTGGAACTGGGTCGCCCACAGGGCGCCGTTCTCCACCGCCGCGACGAAGGGCTCGCCGTGGGTGGCCCAGCTGACCTTGGGGGCGCGGATGTTCTTGTTGCCGACCTCCAGGGTCCACTCGCGCACCGCGTAGGAGTGCACGAAGTAGTACCGGGCGTCGGCGTCGAGGCCGGCGAACAGCTGGCTGTCGGCGGGCGCGTCGACCGTGTTCCAGCCCATGTGGGGGACGACGGGGGCGTTCAACGGCTCGACCGTACCGGGCCACTCGTCGAGGCCCTCGCTCTCCACGCCGTGCTCGATGCCGTGCGCGAAGAGGATCTGCATGCCGACGCAGATGCCCATGACGGGGCGGCCGCCGGAGAGCCGGCGGCCGACGATCCAGTCGCCGCGCGCCTCCTTGAGGCCCGTCATGCAGGCGGAGAAGGCGCCGACGCCGGGGACGAGGAGCCCGTCGGCGTTCATCGCCTTCTCGTAGTCGCGGGTGATCTCGACGTCCGCGCCGACCCGGGCGAGCGCGCGCTCGGCCGAGCGGACGTTGCCGAAGCCGTAGTCGAAGACGACGACCTTCTTCGGGGACGCGGCGCTCATGCCCACACGTCCAGCCGCAGCACGCCGGCGCCGAGGCACATCGCGGCGCCGAGGGCGACGAGCACGATCACGCCCTTGGGCATCTGCTGCTTGACGAAGGAGTAGATGCCGCCGAGCAGGAAGAGCCCGACGACGATGAGGATGGTGGAGAGGCCGTTCACGACTAGAGCGCGCCCTTCGTGGAGGGGAGGATTCCGGCGGCGCGCGGGTCGCGCTCGGCGGCGTAGCGGAGCGCGCGGGCCAGGGCCTTGAACTGGCACTCCACGATGTGGTGGGCGTTGCGGCCGTACGGCACGTGGATGTGCAGCGCGATCTGCGCCTGGGCGACGAAGGACTCGAAGATGTGCCGGGTCATCGTCGTGTCGTACGAGCCGATCATCGGCGCCATGTTCTCGGGCTCGGTGTGCACGAGGTACGGACGGCCGGAGAGGTCGACGGTCACCTGGGCGAGCGACTCGTCCAGCGGGACGGTGCAGTTGCCGAAGCGGTAGATGCCGACCTTGTCGCCGAGGGCCTGCTTGAAGGCGGCGCCGAGGGCGAGGGCGGTGTCCTCGATGGTGTGGTGCGAGTCGATGTGCAGGTCGCCGTCGGTCTTCACGGTCAGGTCGAACAGACCGTGCCGGCCGAGC
The DNA here is from genome assembly GCF_042262805.1 of Streptomyces sp. NPDC056361. NCBI lineage: Bacteria > Bacillati > Actinomycetota > Actinomycetes > Kitasatosporales > Streptomycetaceae > Streptomyces > Streptomyces sp. NPDC056361. The sequence continues at coordinate 60,721 of NZ_JBHJQI010000011.1, read as the reverse complement.
TGGTCGAGCATGTGGTCGTAGAAGCCGACCCCGGTCGACACGTCGACCTTTCCGGTGCCGTCGAGGTCGATCTCGACGACGACGGAGGTCTCCTTGGTGGTGCGCTCAACGCGGCCTACGCGGCTCATCGCTCCTGCTCCTTCATCAATTCACGGACCGCGTCGAGGAACGCGTCGTTCTCTTCGGGGGTGCCGGCGGTGACCCGCAGCCAGCCCGGTACGCCGTTGTCCCGGACCAGGACGCCCCGGTCGAGGATCCGCTGCCAGGCCGCGTGCGTGTCGGGGAACTTCCCGAACTGCACGAAGTTGGCGTCGGACTCGGTGACCTCGCAGCCGATCGCCCGCAGCTCGGTGACGAGCCGGTCGCGCTCGGCCTTGAGCTGCTCGACGTACCCGAGGAGGGTGTCGGTGTGCTCCAGGGCGGCGAGCGCGGTGGCCTGGGTGACGGCCGAGAGGTGGTACGGCAGGCGGACCAGCTGGACGGCGTCGACCACGGCCGGGTGGGCGGCGAGGTAGCCGAGGCGCAGCCCGGCGGCGCCGAACGCCTTGGACATGGTCCGGGAGACCACCAGGTGGGGGCGGCCCGCCAGGAGCGGCAGCAGCGACTCCCGGTGGCTGAACTCCACGTACGCCTCGTCCACGACGACCATCGAGGGCTTGGCCGCCTGGGCCGCCTCGTACAGGGCGACGACGGTGGCGGCGTCGACCGCGGTGCCCGTGGGGTTGTTGGGCGAGGTGATGAAGACGACGTCGGGCCGGTGCTCGGCGATCGCCTTCTCGGCCGCCGCCACGTCGATGGTGAAGTCGTCGTTGCGCGGGCCGGAGATCCAGCCGGTGCCGGTGCCGCGGGCGATCAGGGCGTGCATCGAGTACGAGGGCTCGAAGCCGATCGCGGTACGGCCGGGGCCGCCGAAGGTCTGCAGCAGCTGCTGGAGGACCTCGTTGGAGCCGTTGGCCGCCCACACGTTCTCCACCGCGACCGGGTGGTTCCCGGTGCGGGTGAGGTAGCGGGCGAGCTCGGTGCGCAGCTCGACCGCGTCCCGGTCGGGGTAGCGGTTGAGGCCGCGGGCGGCCTCGGCGACCCGCTCCGCGATCCGGGCCACCAGGGGCTCGGGCAGCGGGTAGGGGTTCTCGTTGGTGTTCAGCTGGACGGGGACGTCGAGCTGGGGCGCGCCGTACGGGGACTTGCCCCTCAGCTCGCCGCGGACCGGCAGGTCGTCGATCCGGATGCTGTCGTTCTCGCTCACTTGCCCTCGGGGACCTTCCATCCGAACCGTGCCTTGATCGCGGCGCCGTGGGCCGGCAGGTCCTCGGCCTCGGCGAGGGTCACCACGTGGTGGGCGACGTCGGCGAGCGCGTCGCGCGTGTAGTCCACGATGTGCACGCCGCGCAGGAAGGACTGCACGGAGAGGCCCGAGGAGTGGCAGGCGCAGCCGCCGGTGGGCAGGACGTGGTTGGAGCCGGCGCAGTAGTCGCCGAGCGAGACCGGCGCCCAGGGGCCGACGAAGATCGCGCCCGCGTTGCGGACCCGGTCGGCGACGGCGGCGGCGTCGGCGGTCTGGACCTCCAGGTGCTCGGCGCCGTACGCGTCGACGACCTTGAGGCCGTCGGCGAGGTCGCGGACGAGGACGATCGCGGACTGGCGGCCCGCGAGGGCCGGGACGATCCGGTCGTCGACGTGCTTGGAGGCGGCGACCTGGGTCTTCAGTTCGGCCTCGGTGGCGGAGGCCAGCTCGTCCGAGTCGGTGACGAGGACGGAGGCGGCCATCGGGTCGTGCTCGGCCTGGCTGATGAGGTCGGCGGCGACGTGGACGGGGTCGGCGGTGGAGTCCGCGAGGATCGCGATCTCCGTCGGGCCGGCCTCGGCGTCGATGCCGATGCGGCCCTTGAGGAGGCGCTTGGCGGCGGCCACGTAGATGTTGCCGGGGCCGGTGACCAGGTTGACGGGGGCGCAGCCGGGCTCGTCGGCGGTTCCCTGGGTGCCGTAGGCGAACATGGCGATGGCCTGGGCGCCGCCGGCGGCGTAGACCTCGTCGACGCCGAGGAGGGCGCAGGCGGCCAGGATCGTCGGGTGCGGCAGGCCGCCGAACTCCTTCTGCGGCGGCGAGGCGATGGCGACGCCCTCGACGCCGGCCTCCTGCGCCGGGACGACGTTCATCACGACGGAGGACGGGTAGACGGACCGGCCGCCCGGCACGTACAGGCCGACGCGCTCGACCGGGATCCACTTCTCGGTGACCGTGCCGCCGGGGACGACGTGGGTGGTGTGGGTGGTGCGGCGCTGCTCGCGGTGGACGAGCCGGGCGCGCCGGATGGACTCTTCGAGGGCGGCGCGGACGGCCGGGTCGAGCTCGTCGAGGGCGCGGGTGATCGCGTCGGCGGGGACGCGGAGGCTCGGGACGCGGACGCCGTCGAATTTCTCCCCGTAGTCGATCACCGCTGCCGCGCCATGATGCCGGACGTCCTCGCAGATCGGCCGCACCTTCTCCAGGGCGGCTTCCACGTCGAACTCGGCACGGGGCAGCAGGTCGCGCAGGGCGGAACCCTCGGGCAGGGTCTCACCGCGCAGATCGATTCGAGAGATCACGGGTCAATTCTCGCAGACGGCCCATCGACGCCGGTCGGCCGTATCAACAGCTGATACATGCCAATCACTGACCGATACACGCCACAGTGGCGTCTTGTCGCCACGCCTGACCGTTAGCGTTCAGCCCGTCACACAGCGGGAAGAACGGCTGTACGAATCCACGAACCCCGCCGGCCGGAGTCGGCGGAGTCGTGGGAGCGGATCGTGGAAAGCGAGGGGGCGGCAGTGACCGAGCCGCACGAGGACGGGATGCCGGACGGCCTCACGGGACCGGAGCGGGCCGTGTGGCGGGCGTTCCGGATCGGCAGGACGTGCGATCTCACGGAGGGGATCGCGGAGCGGGACGACCCGTTCAGGGAGCGGGAGTGGGAGTGGGGTGAGGAGCGGAGCGTCCGCGCCGACGTGGTGGCGCTGCTGCTGCTCGCCGGGCCGCCGGCCCGGTCCGGGCGGGTGGCCGCGCTGAAGCTGCGCGGCGTGCGGATCACCGGCGTGCTGAACCTGGCGGGCGGGACCATAGGGCCGTACGTGGAGCTGCACGGCTGCCGTTTCGACGGCGAGGTGGTGCTGCCCGAGGCGCGCTTCGGGACGCTGCGGATGGTGGAGTGCTCGCTGCCGCGCCTGGAGGCGGCCCGGCTGCACACGGAGGGCGACCTGCACCTGCCGCGCTGCCGGGTGCGGCACGGCATACGGCTGACGGACGCCCAGATCGGCACGGACCTGCTGATCAACCAGATCCAGGTGTGGCCGGACCGGCGGGGCCGGGCGATCACCGCCGACGGCATGGTGGTGGCGCAGGACGTCCAGGCCGAGCTGATCGAGACGCACGGCGAGCTGAGCCTGCGCGGGGCGAAGGTCGGCGTGTCGCTCAGCCTGCGCGGCAGCGTGCTGCGCGGGGCGCAGGGCCGCCGCGCCCTGAACGCACCGCAGCTGACGGTGGAGCGCTCCCTCTATCTGAACGCGGCGTGGGTGTACGACGACTCGGGGAGCTACGCCTCCACCTACTCCACGGCCACCCCGCCGTACGGGGTGACGCCCGCCCAGGGCGCCCGCCGCAAGCCGGTGGAGTGCCACGGCGGGGTGCGGCTCGACGACGGCCGGTTCGGTGACGCGGTCGATCTGCACCACGCCCGCTTCGTGCTGAACGGCGCGCGCCGGGAGGAGGTGTCGCTGCGCCGGATCGTCACCCCGGAGCTCCGGTTCAACGGCGAGCGGCCGGAGGAGGGCCGGGTCGTGCTGAACGGCGCCAAGGTCGTCACGCTGATCGACCTGTCGACCAGCTGGCCGGGCCCCGGCGGGCTCGCGATGGGCGGCTTCGCCTACGAGAACCTCGTGCCGTACGGGCCGTTCCCGCTGGCCCGGCGCCTGGAGTGGGTCGCGGCGGCGACCCCGGAGTACGCCCCCGAGCCGTACGAACGGCTCGCGACGGTCCTGCGCAACAGCGGGGAGGACGCCGACGCCCGCGAGGTGCTGCTCGCCAAGCAGCGGCGAAGACGCGAGACCCTCCCCGTCGCCGGAAAGCTGTGGGGGTACCTCCAGGACTGGACGGTGGCGTACGGCTACCGGCCGGGCCGGGCGGCCCTGTGGATGGCGGTGCTCTGGGCGGCGGGCACGGCCGCCTTCTCCCACTACCGCCCGATCGCCCTGAAGGGCGACGAGGCGCCCGAGTGGAACGGCCCGCTGTACGCGCTCGACCTCCTGCTCCCGGTGATCAACCTCGGCCAGGACGGCTACTGGCGCCTGGAGGGCCTCTGGCAGTGGGCGGCGGCCGTGCTCATCCTCCTCGGCTGGATCCTGGCCACGACGGTGGCGGCGGGCGCCACCCGGCTGCTGCGCCGCGGCTGACCGGGCGCGCCAGGCGGGCGAGCGGGCCAGGCGGGCGGGCCGGTGGGAGGTGCGCTCGGGTGGCCCGGCGGGCGGGATGCGCTCGGGTGGCCCGGCGGGCCGGGTGCGCCCGGATGCCCCGGCCGGCCCGGCGCGTGGGTGACCGGGCGGGCGCACGCGGCCGACCGGCGGCCTGGTGGAGGGACTCCGGGGCCGTGGTGTGGGCCCGGTGGAATGAGGGTGAAAGGGCTGGGCAGGCGGGCGCGCGGGACCCCGGCGCGGTGGGAAAATACGTCGCACGATGTCCTTGCTCCGCGCCCTGGTCGGCGCCGCCCGCTCGGCCCGGCACGCACCGCGGCTCGCCGCGGGCTTCGTGCCGGACGACGACGTGCTGCTCGACGCCCCGGACGAGCGGCTCGCCCCCGCCCTCGTCGCCGCCGCCCTCGCCGACCCCGAACCGGCGGCGAAGCTGCTCGCCACCACCCGGGACGGCAGCGAGTGGGAGGACCGCGACCGGTACGTCACCCGGCTCGCCACCTTCGCGTACAACAGGGACGAGTGGCTGACGCACTGGCTCGACGCCGCGCCCCGCGACCCCGACGCCCTCCTCGTCACGGCGCAGCTCGCCGTCCGCAGGGCCTGGGAGTCCCCGGCGCGGGCCGAGCGGCTGCGCGACCTCGCCCCGCTGATCGGCGCCGTCGCGGAGCAGGCCCCGCGGGACCCGGTGCCGTGGCGCCTCGCCCTGGACCACGCGCGCGGGGCGCACGCCGGGCACACGGTCTTCGAGTCGCTCTGGGCCCAGGCCGTGCGCCGCTCCCCCCACCACTACGGCTGCCACGTCGCGGCGCTCAAGTACCTCTCCGCGCAGTGGTACGGCTCGCACCGCGCCGCCTTCGACTTCGCCGAACAGGCCGCGGACGACGCCGCCGAGGACTCGCTCGTCCGGGCCCTGCCGGTCCGCGCGGCCTACGACCTGCTGCGGGTGGGGCCCGCCGACGACGGGTCGGTGCCCGCGGCGCGGATCGACCGGGCCGTGGACCGCGCCCTGGTCCTGTCGGCGGCCTTCCCCGCGGGCGACCCGTGGCCGGCCGAGGTCCGCAACCTGCTCGCGTACGTGCTGGTGGAGCGGGGGCGGTGGCGGGAGGCGCGGGAGGAGTTCGGCCGGATCGGCCCGTACGCGACCTCGTTCCCCTGGCGGGCCGCGCGGGGCTCCGTACCGGAGGATCCTTCCCCGAGCTCTCGGCTTCGCTCGAGCAGGGGGGACCCCCTCCTCGGATTCCTGGCCGCGCGGGACCGCGTGCGGGCCGAGGTCGCCCGTCGGACACCCCTGTGGGACACCGGAGTCGGACGGGCCGGACGGGGCGGGCCCGGCGGCCATTAGGCTTGGCCGCTGTGACCACCGCTCGCCTGCCCCTCTTCCCGCTCAACGCGGTGCTGTTCCCGGGCCTCGTGCTGCCTCTGAACGTCTTCGAGGAGCGTTATCGCGCCATGATGCGCGAACTGCTCACGATCGACGAGTCGGAGCCGCGCCGGTTCGCCGTCGTCGCGATCCGCGACGGCCGTGAGGTCGCGCCGACCGCCCCGGGCATGCCGGACCAGACGTCGCTGCCGGAGAAGGGCCCGGGCGCGGGCTTCGGCACCGACCCGATCCAGTCCTTCCACCGGGTCGGCTGCGTCGCCGACGCGGCGTCGATCCGCGAGCGCGCCAACGGCAGCTTCGAGGTGATGGCCACCGGCACGACCCGGGTGAAGCTGCTCTCGGTCGACGCGAGCGGGCCGTTCCTGGTCGCCGAGGTCGAGGAGATCCCGGAGGAGCGCGGCGAGGAGGCCGGCACCCTCTCCGAGGGCGTGCTGCGGGCCTTCCGGAGCTACCAGAAGCGGCTCGCGGGGGCGCGGGAGCGCTCGCTGACGACGAGTGAGCTGCCCGACGACCCGTCGGTGGTGTCGTACCTGGTCGCTGCGGCGGCCGTGCTCGACACCCCGTCGAAGCAGCGGCTGCTCCAGGCGCCGGACACGGCGACGCGGCTGCGCGAGGAGCTGACGCTGCTGCGCGCGGAGACGGCCGTGCTCCGTCATCTGCCGTCGCTGCCGGCGGTGGACCTGACGCAGGCCCCGACGTACCCGAACTGAGCCGGACCCCAGCGGGACGGACCGAGCCGAGGAAGAGCGCGTGGCGAAGAAGCAGAAGAAGAACAGCGGGGGCACCCCGGCGACGGTGGCGCTGACCGCGGCCGGCACCCCGTTCACCCTGCACGCGTACGAGCACGACCCCGCCTCCCCCTCCTACGGCGAGGAGGCGGCGGAGGCCCTCGGGGTCTCCCCCGACCGGGTCTTCAAGACGCTGGTGGCCGACGTGGACGGCGAGCTGACCGTGGCGGTGGTCCCGGTGGCGGGGCAGCTGGACCTGAAGGCGCTGGCCTCGGCGGTCGGCGGCAAGCGCGCGGCGATGGCGGACCCGGCGGCCGCGGAGCGCACCACGGGGTACGTCCGGGGCGGGATCTCCCCGCTGGGCCAGCGCAAGCGTCTGCGTACCGTCCTCGACGCGTCGGCCTCGGACCACGCCACCGTCTGCATCTCGGCGGGCCGCCGCGGCCTCGAGGTGGAGCTCTCCCCCGCCGACCTGGCGGCCCTCACCTCGGCGGTCGTCGCCCCGATCGGCCGCGCCTGACGTCCGGCGCGGCCCTTCCCCGAGGCCGGTGCCGTCAGCCGGCGCTCGGGCCCTGCCGGTACGGCTTCGGCTGGTCCCACGCCTCGGGCTCGGGGTCGCGGGGGCCGAACGCGGCCGTGAGGGCGAGGTGCACGATCATCGCCGCGAGCGGCCAGGCCAGCATCGCGGCCGCGGCCATGTTCAGTTCGAGCGGCGCCTCGAAGACGACGTTGGGGCCGACCGCCTTGGCGTGGCCGACGACGTCGTCCGTCGGACCGAAGGACGTGCCGAGGCCCCAGGCGAGGAGCGAGCCGAGGACGCCGCCCAGGGCCAGGCCGAGCACCAGGGGGACCCCGCCCTTGCGGCGCAGCAGGAAGACCACGAGCGCGGCGACCGCGCCGAAGGCCAGGGCGAGGAGCACGAACGTGCCGTCCGCGCCGATCGCCGACTCCCCCTCGGAGTCGCGGAGGTAGACCCCCTTGCCGTCCGAGATCAGCAGGACGCGGGGGGCCAGGGTCAGCCACAGGACTCCGAGCACCGCGCCCGCGACCGCCGAGACGAGGGTCACCACGACGCCCTGCAGCACCTCGGCGCCCGTGATCGGGTCGCCGGCCGGCCCGTCGCTCGGCGGGGGCGACGGGGGCCAGTCGGGGTCGTGCGGCGGCTGGTGAGGCGGAGTCAGGGGTGCGGTCACCCCGCCATCGTGCCAGGTGTCCCTGTGGCCCGCCTCAGCGGACGGCGGCCCGCCGGTACGCCCAGGTGGCGACGGCGAGGGAGAGGACGCCGACCGCCCCGCACACGGCGAGGTCTCCGGCGACGAGCGCCCAGTCCGGGTGCGGGTCGAAGGTGCGGGCCAGGGCCTCCACGCCGTACGTGGACGGCAGCAGGTCCCGCGCCCACGCGATCGGTGTGGGCATCCCCTCCGCCGGGAGCACCCCGAGGAGCAGCGCCGCCGACATGCCGAGCTGGCCGAGGAGGGTGGCCAGCTCCGGCCGGGGAGCCAGGAGTCCGAGGGCCGCGCCGAGTCCGGCGAGCGCCGCCCCGGAGAGCGGGACGACGGCGGCGAGGATCCACAGGTGGCCGAGCGGGAGGCCGAACAGCACGGAGCCGGCGACCGCGGTGACGGCGGTTCCGGGCACGGTGAAGGAGGCGTACGCCCCGGCCGCGCCGAGCACGACCGCGGCGGGCGGCACGGGCAGCGTGGCGTAGTGGTCGAGGCCGCCGCCGGCCCGCAGCTGCCCGAAGTACTGGGCGAGCAGGTTGAGCGCGACGAAGGCGACGACCAGGACGGTGGAGCCCGCCACGACAGCCCGTGCCTCGGTGCCGCCGTCGACGACCCCGCGCATCATGACCATGATGCCGATCGACTGGAAGGTCGCCACGAAGAGCAGCGGGATGCGGGCGACCCGGGCCCGGGAGAGCTGCGCCCGGTAGACGGCGGCCAGGGCGGGCAGCAGCCGGGCGCGCGGGGCGAGGGGCGCGGGGCCGTCCTCGGCGCCGCGGGACCGGGTGGTCGACGCGGCGGCCGGCAGGACCTCCGCGGGCACGGTGCTCACTGCGGGCAGCTCCTGACGGTGTCGTGCGGTGCGTGGGGGCCGCGCGGGGCGCGGGGGGCAGGGCGGGTCACGCCTTCACCAGCCCCTCGGTCGCCCCGCCCAGTGCGAGGTAGACGTCCTCCAGGCTGGGCGTGGCCAGGGTGAAGTCGTCGAGCGCGGCGAAGGCGGCGCCGCCGGTGACGGTGGCGACGGCCGCGCGGGCGGCGTCGGGGGCGAGCCGGAGGTTCCAGCGCCGTCCGGTCTCCTGGGCGAGCTCCCGCAGCGCGGCGACCTCGGGCAGGTGGAGCGGGGCGGACTCGCGCCAGACCAGTTCGACGCGGACCTCGCCGGCGACGCGTTCCTTGAGCCCGGCGGGGGTGTCGCAGGCGATGACCCGGCCGTGGTCGAGGACGGCGACCCGGTCGAGGACGGTCTCGGCCTCGATGACGTTGTGGGTGACGAGCACGACGGTGGTGCCGTGCTCGGCGCGGCGCCGGTCGACGGCGGCCCAGACGGCCCGGCGGGCGACGGGGTCCATGCCGGTGGTGGGCTCGTCGAGGACGAGGACGGGCCGTCCGCCGACGAGGGCGGCGGCGACGCAGGCGAGCCGCCGCTGTCCGCCGGAGAGCTTCTTGAGGGGCCGGGAGGCGAGCGCGGTGAGGCCCAGCTCCTCCAGGACGGCGTCGCGCTCGGCGCGCGCGTCGGGGGCGCTGAGGCCGCGCAGCCGTGCGGTGGTCTCGGCGGCGAGGGCGACGGTCAGCTCGTCGAGGGCGGTGGACTCCTGGCCGAGGTAGGCGAGGAGCCGGGCCGCCCGCTCGGGGTGGCGGACCAGGTCGTGGCCGAGGAGCTCGACGGTGCCGGAGTCGGGGCGCATGAGTCCGGTGAGCTGGCGGACGAGGCTGGACTTGCCGGCTCCGTTGGGGCCGAGCAGGCCGAAGATCTCGCCGCCGCGCACGTCGAGGCTGACCCCGTCGGTGGCCCGCACCTCGGGTGTCGCGGGCGCACCGCGCCTGCCGCGCGTGGCGGGGTACGTCTTGACCAGATCCCGCACCACGCACACCGTACTCACGGGGGAAGAGCCTACGGGGTCGCCGGGCCCACTCCGGGCGCGGGGGCGTGTTCGGCGGCGGCGCGGACGTCGATCTCGCGCCAGAACCCGGCTCGGATCGCGTACCGGTCGTGCTCGTCGATCTGGTCGTCCTTGTGGGCGAGCAGACCGAAACGGGCGGCGTAGCGGAGGAGTTCGCCGTCGATGCGGTGCGGGATGCGGGGGTAGAGGGTGGACAGCTTCTGTACGTGGCTCTGCTCGGGGAGCCGTTCCATCCAACGGCGGGCGAACACCTGTCCGACCTCGAACGGGTCGCCGCCGACGGTGGTGATGTCCTCCTCGCGGTCGGCCCAGCGCTGCTCGGCACTGGTGAGCGCGGCGAGGGTGGGCAGGGAGGCGGTCTCGGCCGGCTCGCCGAGGGAGGGCGCGGGGCGCTCGACCCAGCCCCGGTCGGAGGACCAGCGGAGCGCGCTGGCGCCCTGCGGCACGGCGGCGACGGACGCGCCGGGCAGCGCCGGGGTGCCGGGGCCGCGCAGGCCGGCCAGGTCCTTGGGGGTGGGGACGCCCTTGCCCGGGGCCGGGGCGGGGAGCCCCGCGCCGTTCAGGTGACCGCCGCCCAGGTGGCCGTCGTCCCGCAGGTGGCCGTCCTCGCGGAGGTGGGCGTCGTCCCGCAGGTGGCCGTTGTCGGGGAGGTGGCCGTTGGCGTGGACGCGGTCGCCGTCGCGGATGTGGCCGTTGCGGTGGACGAGGCCGTCGGCGCCGTGGCCGCGGTCGGCGGGGACGGCGGCATCACCGGCGGGGGCGGGCCGGCCGTCGCGCGCGGCCGCGGCCTCCGCCGCCCGTTCGGCCGAGGCGGCGAGGGCGGCCTCGGGCAGCGGCGCGGAGAGGATCGCCGCGATCTCGGGGCGCGGGGCGGGCGGGGGCGCGCAGAGGCCGCTGAGGTCCTTGGCGCGGACGGCGCGGGTGATCCAGGTCCGGTCGAGGACCCGCCGTTCGTCGGCCTCGGCCACGAGGTCCTCGGACTGGTTGTAGTCGCCGTCGGCGGCCTGGACGGCCCAGAGGTGGACGGCGACGCCGTGCTCCTTGGCCGACATGAGGCCCGGCAGCAGGTCGCCGTCGCCGGTGACGAGCACGATGTCGGAGCAGGCCCGGTTCCTGGCGAGCTCGGTCAGCTCGGTGTGCATGGCCGCGTCGACGCCCTTCTGCGCCCAGCGTCCCTCGCTCCTGGTCAGGGCGCCCAGCCGGACGGTGACGCGGGGCATCACGCGCAGTCTGCGGTGCTCGGGCTGGGGCACCCGGTCGGGTGCGCCGTCGAACCAGTAGATCCGCAGCAGGGGCAGGGCGGTCTCGGCCTCGGCCCGCTCGCGCAGCTGCCGGATGAGGCCGGCGTGGTCGACGGTGATACGGGAGCGGGCCGGTTCCCCGGCGAGAAGACTGGCGGCGGCGCCCAGGAGGTAGCCGGCGTCCACCAGGACGACGCAGCGGTCCACGTGTTCCACCCTCTTTCGGGAGCCTCGGATTCGAAAGGGTGCTTCGGGTTTCCTTCGAGTCTGCCCGACCGCCGGGGGCTTGACGGCCGGAACTGGATCATCGGCGTGGCGAATATCACGCCAGCTCACCCCCTACGCTCCGTAATGATCCAACATGCGGCGGTTCATGCCGTATGTGAGTCTGACAGCGGCCCTGGCCCCTAGGTCCCTTTGAGGAGGCATTCCCATGGCCAAGAACCGCAACCAGAACCGCGGTCAGAAGCAGCAGTCCCCGGCCGAGCGCGGCGCGCAGCAGGCGCAGCAGTCCGCCCTCGAATCCCAGGCCGAACAGCGCGCCACCCAGGTGACACCGGGTGACATGGCGCGGAAGGGTCGTCAGAAGCGCTTCGGCCACAACTGACGCCTCCACGGCAAAGGGGCGCGCCCGTGACGACGGGCGCGCCCCTTGCGCGTGCGCGAGACCGGACGAAGGACGTCCGGAGGCCGGAGCGTAGTGCGTGCGGGAGGTCAGCCCGCCAGGCAGGACGGGCCGAGCAGCACCTTCAGGTCCCCGAAGAGGGCCGGGTCGGCCTGCACCCGGTGCCGGTCGAGCCGGAGCACGGTCGTGGTCCGGGGCCCCTGGAGCTTGATCCGCACCTCGGTGTTGCCCTTGTGGTGCTTGAGGATCTCGCCGAGCCGGGTGACCATCGGCGGCGTCACCTTCACCGTCGGGATGGTGAGGATCACCGGCGCGTTGGTCCCGGCGTTCGACAGGTCGGGGACCATCAGCTCCATGGCGACGAGGCGGGGGATGTCCTCGCGCTTGTCGAGCCGTCCCTTGACGAAGACGACCGTGTCCTCGACGAGCTGGGTGGAGACCAGCTGGTAGGTGGCCGGGAAGAACATGCACTCGATGGATCCGGCGAGGTCCTCGACGGTGGCGATGGCCCAGGCGTTGCCCTGCTTGGTCATCTTGCGCTGGAGGCCGGAGATGATGCCGCCGATGGTGACGACCGCGCCGTCGCCGTGCTCGCCGCCGGTGAGCTGGGAGATCGCGGCGTCCGTCTTGTCGGACAGGACGTGCTCGATGCCGAACAGCGGGTGGTCGGAGACGTAGAGGCCGAGCATCTCGCGCTCCTGGGCGAGCAGGTAGGACTTCTCCCACTCGACGTCGGAGAACTCGACGTCGAGGCCGAAGCCGGGCTCGTCGCTCGCCTCGTCACCCATTCCGCCGAAGAGGTCGAACTGTCCCTCGGCCTCCTTGCGCTTGACCGCCACCACGTTGTCGATCATGGGTTCGTGGTGGGCGACCAGGCCCTTGCGGGTGTGGCCCATCTCGTCGAACGCGCCGGCCTTGATCAGCGACTCGACCGTCCGCTTGTTGCAGACGACGGCCTCGACCTTGTCGAGGAAGTCCGGGAAGGAGGAGTACTTCCCCTTCGCCTTGCGCGACTTGATGATCGACTCGACGACGTTGGTGCCGACGTTGCGGACGGCGGAGAGGCCGAAGAGGATCACGTCGTCGCCCTGGGCGGCGAAGTTCGACTCGGACTCGTTCACGTTCGGCGGGAGCACCTTGATGCCCATGCGGCGGCACTCGTTCAGGTAGACCGCGGACTTGTCCTTGTCGTCCTTGACCGAGGTGAGCAGGCCGGCCATGTACTCGGCCGGGTGGTTGGCCTTGAGGTAGGCGGTCCAGTAGGACACCAGGCCGTACGCGGCCGAGTGCGCCTTGTTGAAGGCGTAGCCGGCGAAGGGGACCAGGACGTCCCAGAGGCCCTGGATGGCCTCGTCGCTGTAGCCGTTCTTCTTGGCGCCGGCCTGGAAGATGGTGAAGTTCTTCGCCAGCTCCTCGGGCTTCTTCTTGCCCATCACGCGGCGGAGGATGTCGGCCTCGCCGAGGGAGTACCCGGCGATGATCTGGGCGGCCTTCTGCACCTGCTCCTGGTACACGATCAGGCCGTAGGTGACCGCGAGCACCTCTTCGAGCGGCTTCTCCAGCTCGGGGTGGATCGGGGTGATCTCCTGCTGGCCGTTCTTGCGCAGCGCGTAGTTCGTGTGCGAGTTCATGCCCATCGGGCCCGGCCGGTACAGGGCGGACACGGCGGAGATGTCTTCGAAGTTGTCGGGCTTCATCAGCCGCAGCAGGGACCGCATGGGTCCGCCGTCGAACTGGAAGACGCCGAGGGTGTCACCGCGCTGGAGCAGTTCGAAGGTCTTGGGGTCGTCCAGCGGCAGGGCCAGGAGATCGATGTCGATCCCCTTGTTGGACTTCACCATCTTGACGGCGTCGTCCATGATCGTGAGGTTGCGCAGGCCGAGGAAGTCCATCTTCAGCAGGCCGAGCGACTCGCACTGCGGGTAGTCCCACTGCGTGATGGTGACGCCGTCGGTGTGCCGCACCCAGATCGGCGCGTGGTCGACGATCGGCTCGCTGGACATGATGACGCCGGCGGCGTGCACGCCCATCTGGCGGACCAGGCCCTCGACGCCGCGGGCGGTGTCGATGACCTTCTTGACGTCCGGCTCGTTCTCGTACATCGACCGGATCTCGCCCGCCTCGCTGTAGCGCGGGTGCGAGGGGTCGGTGATGCCGTTGAGGTCGATGCCCTTGCCGAGGACGTCGGCGGGCATGGCCTTGGTGAGCCGGTCGCCCATGGCGTACGGGTAGCCGAGGACGCGCGCGGAGTCCTTGATGGCGTTCTTGGCCTTGATCTTGCCGTAGGTGCCGATCATGGCGACCTTGTCCGAGCCGTACTTCTCGGTCACGTACCGGATGACCTCGACGCGCCTGCGCTCGTCGAAGTCGATGTCGACGTCGGGCATGGAGATGCGCTCGGGGTTGAGGAAGCGCTCGAAGATCAGACCGTGCGGGATCGGGTCGAGGTCGGTGATGCCCATGGCGTACGCGACGATCGAGCCGGCCGCGGAGCCTCGGCCGGGGCCGACGGCGATGCCCTGCTTCTTCGCCCACATGATGAAGTCGGCGACGACGAGGAAGTAGCCCGGGAAGCCCATCGAGATGATGGTGTCCATCTCGTACTCGACCTGCTTCATGCGGTCGTCCGGGATGCCTCCGGGGAAGCGGCGGTGCATGCCGCGCATGGTCTCCTCGCGGAACCAGCTGACCTCGGTGTAGCCCTCCGGGATGTCGAACCTCGGCATCAGGTTCTTCTCGACGAACATGCCGTCGGTGCTGACCTGCTCCGCGACCAGGAGGGTGTTGCGGCAGCCCTCCTGCCAGGCGTCCGAGGAGTCCACGGCGTACATCTCGTCCGTGGACTTCAGGTAGTAGCCGGTGCCGTCGAACTTGAAGCGGTCCGGGTCGGAGAGGTTCTTGCCGGTCTGGATGCAGAGCAGGGCGTCGTGGGCGCCGGCCTCGTGCGCGTACGTGTAGTGCGAGTCGTTGGTGACCAGCGGCGGGATGCCGAGCTTCTTGCCGATCTCCAGGAGCCCGTCGCGGACCCGGCGCTCGATCTCGATGCCGTGGTCCATCAGCTCCAGGAAGTACCGCTCCTTGCCGAAGATGTCCTGGTACTCGGAGGCCGACTTGAGGGCCTCGTCGAACTGGCCGAGGCGGAGCCGGGTCTGGAGCTCGCCGGAGGGGCAGCCGGTGGAGGCGATGAGCCCCTCCGACCACTGGGAGATCGTCTCCTTGTCCATCCGGGGCCACTTCTGCAGCCAGCCCTCGGCGTACGCGTCGGAGGAGAGCTTGAAGAGGTTGTGGAGTCCGGTGGCGTTCGCCGCCCAGATCGTCTTGTGGGTGTAACCGCCGGAACCGGAGACGTCGTCGCGCTTCTGGTGCGGCTGTCCCCACTGGATCTTCCGCTTGTTGCGCCGGGACTCGGGGGCCACGTACGCCTCGATGCCGATGATCGGCGTGACCCCGGCCTTCTTCGCGGTGTGGAAGAAGTCGTACGCCCCGTGCAGGTTGCCGTGGTCGGACATGGCGATGTGCGTCATGCCCATCTCGTTGCACGCGTTGAACATGTCCTTCAGCCGCGCGGCACCGTCCAGCAGCGAGTACTGGGTGTGGACGTGGAGGTGCGTGAAGGGCGGCTTGGTCACGGCGGGGGGCCTCCGGGAAACGACGGACTTCAGGCTGCGGACAGTCTGGGGGGACAGCGTGGAAGTCTACGTCGGCCGAGTGACAGACGACGGGCACTCACGGCTGGGGTCGCGCGTTGAGAGACCGGGAACACCTGTCCCCTATGTCATGAACGGCCTTGCAGCACGTCCGGTACCAGGAGGCACCTCGATGTCGGTCCCCCAGCCCACCGCGGCAGAGCGCGGTGAGCACATCCTCGCCGTCTTCGACACCGCCTTCGGCGAGCTCCTCGCCGCCGACCCCGCGGCCTTCCGCGTCAAGTTCCGGAAGATGGCCGGCTCCGCCTTCGCCTTCTACCGGGGCACCGCCTGCCTGTTCTACGCGGACCTGGAGCGGGAGGCCCACGGCGGCCCGTACCTGGACGAGCGCACCGGCCGGGTCTGGATCCACGGCGACCTGCACGCCGAGAACTTCGGCACGTACATGGACGCCAACGGCCGGCTGATCTTCAACGTCAACGACTTCGACGAGGCGTACGTCGGCCCCTTCACCTGGGACCTGAAGCGGCTCGCCGCCTCGCTCGCCCTGATCGGCTACGCCAAGGCGCTCAGCGACGGGCAGATCACCGACCTGGTCCGGATCTACGCGGCCGGGTACCGGGAGCGCGTCCACGCCCTGGCGACCGGCGCCAAGGGCGACGAGGTCCCCGCCTTCACCCTGGAGACCGCCGAGGGGGCGCTGCTCGGCGCGCTGCGCGAGGCGCGGGCGCTGACCCGCTTCGGGCTGCTCGACTCGATGACCGAGATCCGCGAGTACGAGCGCCGCTTCACGGCGGGCAGCGGCACGATCGAGCTGGACGCGGCCACCCGGTACAAGGTCCTCGCGGCCTTCGACGGCTATCTGGAGACCCTGCCGGAGTCCAGCCTGGCCCGGCCCGACTCGTACCGGGTCAAGGACGTCGTCGGGCGGCGCGGGATCGGCATCGGCTCGGCCGGCCTCCCCTCGTACAACGTCCTGCTGGAGGGCAACAGCGACGCCCTGGAGAACGACGTCGTGATCTACCTCAAGCAGGCGCAGACCCCGGCGGTCTCGCGGCACGTCACGGACGCGGCCGTGCGGGAGTACTTCCGGCACGAGGGCCACCGCACGGTGATCTCGCAGCGGGCGCTGCAGGCGCACGCGGACCCGTGGCTGGGCTGGACGGAGCTGGACGGCGCCGGGCAGCTCGTCGCCGAGGTCTCGCCGTACGCGGTGGACCTGGACTGGTCGGACATCGACGACTGGGAGGAGATCGCGGCGACCGTCGCGGACCTGGGCCGGGCGACGGCGACCATGCACGCGGCGGCGGACGACTCCAGCGGCCACTCGCTGGTGCCGTTCTCGACGGAGCGGGCCATCGACGCGGCCATCGCGGCCGACGAGGAGGGCTTCGCCGAGCTCCTGGTGGACTTCGCGCACGCCTACGGGGCCCGGGCGCGGACCGACCACCAGATCTTCGTGGACCTCTTCCGCAACGGCCGGATCCCCGGCCTGTAGGGATCGGCGGGGCCGTCCACAGGGAGTCCTTAGGGACCTCTTACGGCCCCCCGTGACACACTCCTCGACGATGGACATGGCAGGGACGCAGCTGAGGACGCTGCGGGCGGCGTTCTTCACGGCCCTGGTCGTGACGCTGTCCGTGGCGTCCCACGTGCTGCTCTCGGGCGTTCCGCTGCCGCTGGGGACCGTGGTCCCCGTGGCGGTCGCCGTCTTCGCCGCGGCGTACGCGCTGGCCGGCCGCGAGCGCGGCCTCGGCCCGATCGCCGGGCTCCTCGTCCCGCTGGAACTGGCGGCCGACACCCTCTTCACCAGCGGCCAGGCGGTCTGTTACGGCCCCGCCGGCGGCCCGGTCGCCGGTTCGCTGCGCACGGTGGGGGTGGAGGTGTTCTGCGGCGGCGCCGTGGGGACCCCGCTGCCCGGCGTGGTGACCCCCGAGGCCGGAAGCGCGGCCGCCCTGCTCTCCTCCCCCGACCCGGCGCTGCCGTGGCTGCTGCTCCTGGCGCACGTGGGCGTCGGGTTCGCGGCGGCGTGCTGGCTGCGCGGCGGGGAGCGCGCGCTGGCCCGGCTGATGGGCGCGGTGGCGGCCTGCGCGTTCCGTCCGCTGCTCCTGGTGGCGGCCTTCTTCCGTGCGGGTGGTCCGGCGCCCCGGCGTGCCGGGCGGCCCGTGGGGCGGCCGCGGTCCTCCCGTACCCGGTTCCTCGTGCACTCCGTGGGGCGGCGGGGGCCGCCGAACCCGGGTCTCGCCCTCGTCTGAGCGCGTCCCGCGGTTCCCCCTGCCTTCCCTCTCTCACGGAGATCATCATCATGAGTGCACGCAACAGCCAGTCCAACAAGGCCGCCGCCCGCGAGCGCCTGCGCGTCGAACGCGAGCGCCAGGCGAAGAAGGACCGGGCCCGCCGGCAGCTCGTCGTCGGCGTCTCGGCCGTGGCCGTCCTGGCCGCGGCCGGCGGCATCGGCTACGCGGTGGTGCAGTCCAACAAGCCCTCCCAGTGGGAGGCCGCGGCGGACGCGAAGAACGTCACGGCCCCGAAGAACACCTCGGGCACGAACGGCACGACGGTCGTCATCGGCAAGTCGTCCGCGAAGAAGACGCTGGAGCTGTACGAGGACTCGCGCTGCCCGGTCTGCGCGACCTTCGAGCAGTCGGTGGGCTCCACCGTCGAGAAGGACGTCGAGGCCGGCAAGTACAAGATCAAGTACGTCGGTGCCACCTTCATCGACAACGGCGCCCCGGGCGAGGGCTCCAAGAACGCCCTCTCCGCGCTCGGCGCGGCCCTGGACGTCAGCCCCGAGGCCTTCCTGAAGTACAAGTCCGCGCTCTACTCGACGGACTTCCACCCGGAGGAGAACGACGACAAGTTCGCCAAGGACTCCTACCTCCTGGAGGTGGCGGACTCCGTGCCGGCGCTCAAGAACAACGCCGCCTTCAAGAAGAACGTGGAGGAGGGCACCTTCGACGCCTGGGCGATGAAGATGTCCGCGGCCTTCGACGCGAGCGGGGTGACGGGCACCCCGACCCTGAAGATGGACGGCAAGCCGGTGACGGCTGCGGGCAGCGACAGCCCGCCGATGACGCCGGCCGAGTTCGACACGGCGATCGCGGCGGCCCTCAAGGCCTGACCGCCCCCTCGCGCACCCCGCCCTCACCCCCGCCCCCGCCCCTGCCTCCCCGGCCGGGGGCGGGGGCGGGGGCGTCCTCGGGGCGACGAGTCGGCGAACTTCCGGATTTCGCCTGCCCAACGGGCGTACTCGTCAGTAATCTGACTGGCCGTGACCAGTCGTTTCATATCTCCTGCCCCCACCCGCCGCACGGTCGTCAAGGCCGCCGCCGTCACCGCCGTCGCGGCACCCGCCCTCCTCGGGGCGGCCTCCCCCGCCCTCGCGGACTCCGGGGCCCCCGCCTTCCTGCACGGCGTCGCCTCCGGCGACCCGCTGCCCGACGGCGTCCTGCTCTGGACGCGCGTCACCCCCTCCCCCGAGGCCGTACCCGGATCGGGCCTCGGCCCGGACGTCCGGGTCGGCTGGGAACTCGCCGAGGACCGCGGCTTCGCCCGGGTCGTCGCCTCCGGTACGGCCACGGCGAGCGCCTCCTCCGACCACACCGTCAAGGCGGACGTCCGCGGCCTGCGCCCGGCCACCGCCTACTGGTTCCGCTTCACCGCGGGCGACGCCGTCTCGCCCGCCGCCCGCACCCGCACGGCACCGGCCGCCGACGCCGCCGCACCGGGCGTCCGCTTCGGCGTGGTCTCCTGCGCGAACTGGGAGTCCGGCCACTTCTCCGCCTACCGCCACCTCGCCGGCCGCGCCGACCTGGACGCGGTCCTCCATCTCGGCGACTACGTCTACGAGTACGCCAGCGGCGCCTACCCGGAAGCGAAGTACGTCGTCCGGCAGCACGAGCCGCGCCACGAGATCGTCTCGCTCGCCGACTACCGGACCCGGCACGGGAAGTACAAGACGGACCCCGACCTCCAGGCGCTGCACGCGGCCCACCCGGTCGTCGCCATCTGGGACGACCACGAGTTCGCCAACGACGCCTGGTCCGGCGGGGCCGAGAACCACACCCCCGGCGCCGAGGGCGACTGGGCGGCCCGGGTGGCCGCCGCCAAGCAGGCGTACTTCGAGTGGATGCCGGTCCGGACGTCCACGGAGGGCACGGTCTTCCGGCGGCTGCGCTTCGGCAAGCTGGCCGATCTGCACCTGCTCGACCTGCGCTCCTTCCGCTCCGCGCCGGCGAAGACGGGCAGCGGCACGGTCGACGACCCGGAGCGGAGCATCACCGGCCGCGCCCAACTGGACTGGCTGAAGGCCGGTCTGGCCGGCTCGGACGCGACCTGGCAGCTGGTCGGCACCTCGGTGATGATCTCGCCGGTCGCCTTCGGCGCCCTGCCCGCGTACCTCCTGGAGCCGCTGGCCGAGCTGATGGGCCTGCCCAAGGAGGGGCTCGCGGTCAACGTCGACCAGTGGGACGGCTACACCGACGACCGCAAGGAGCTGCTCGCGCACCTGACGACGCGGGCGATCCGGAACACGGTCTTCCTGACCGGTGACATCCACATGGCGTGGGCCAACGACGTGCCGGTGAAGGCCGCGACGTACCCGGTGTCGGCCTCGGCGGCGACCGAGTTCGTGGTCACCTCGGTCACCTCGGACAACCTGGACGACCTGCTGCACGTGGCCCCGGGGACGCTCTCGGTGGTGGCCGCCGGCGCGGTCAAGGCCGCCAACCGCCATGTGAAGTGGGTGGACATGGACCACCACGGCTACGGCGTGCTCGACGTGACCGCCGAGCGTTCGCAGATGGACTACTACACGGTCTCCGACAAGAAGGATCCCGCCGCGACGACGGCCTGGGCGCGCTCGTACCGGACGCTGAGCGGAACGCAGCGTGTCGAGCGGGTGTACCAGCCGGTGCGCTAGACACCCCTGTAGGGGCGATTTTCAGCCATGATCGCTCCTGTTAACGGGAGATCACATGGCTACGGCGGGTGGCGAGTTTCGGAGATCTAATCCGGACACACCACCCGCCTCTGTCACTCCACCTGTTACGTCGAGGTCTCAAACTCCGGAACCGGCGCAAGATTTTCTTCCCGAAGACCCGAATTGCCCCACGAATGATTGGGCTTGATCACTCCTCAACGATGGCTGACATGGACGCGTAATCTCCCCGGCGTGGCGAGGAAGTTCCTCACCAACACCCCCCACGAGGAGTCACCGTGCGTGCTCTTGTCCGTATATCCCCGCGTATGTCGCGCCGGATGCTCGGCACCGCCGTCATGGCCGGAACCCTGGCCCTGGCCCCGCTGTCCGCCCCCGTGGCCACCGGTGCCGCCACCACCCTGGCCGGCGCGTCCGCCGAGGAGTGCGCGGACGGCACCACCGCCCTCTCCGGCGCCCGCAAGGCGCGCGGCGCCGACACCCACGCCGCCGAGCCCAACGAGGTCTCGGCCGCCAAGGCCAAGGCCATGGACGACGACCTGAAGAAGAAGCTGGCCGCGGCCGCCTCCCAGGGGCGCCTCAGCGCCTCCGCCGGGGCCGCCGCCGTGGTCAACATCCCCGTCTACTTCCACGTCATCCACAGCGGCACGACGGGCAAGCTCTCCGCCACCGCCATCAACAACCAGATGAACGTCCTGAACGCGGCCTACGCGGGCCAGGGCACCGGCAACGTGAACACCAACTTCCAGTTCACCCTGGCCGGTACCGACTACACGGACAACGCCACCTGGTACAACCTGTCCTCCGGCTCCACCGCCGAGAAGCAGATGAAGCAGACCCTCCGCAAGGGCGGCGCCGGCGCGCTGAACTTCTACACCGCCAACCTCGGCGGCGGCCTCCTCGGCTGGGCGACCTTCCCGTCCTCGTACGCCTCGAACCCGTCCATGGACGGCGTCGTCGTCCTCGACGCCTCGCTCCCGGGCGGCACCGCGGCCAACTACAACGAGGGCGACACCGCGACCCACGAGGTCGGCCACTGGATGGGCCTCTACCACACCTTCCAGGGCGGCTGCACCGGCTCCGGCGACTCGGTGGCCGACACCCCGGCCGAGAAGACCCCGGCGTACGAGTGCCCGACCGGCCGTGACTCCTGCACCAGCAAGGCCGGTGTGGACCCGATCCACAACTTCATGGACTACACGTACGACGCCTGCATGTACCAGTTCACTTCCGGCCAGGTGGCCCGGATGAACCAGTTCTGGACCTCGTACCGCGCGAGCTGACGCACCGTCCGGACACAGGTGTGGCCCCCGGGGACTCCCCGGGGGCCACACCCCTTTCCGCGCGTACGCCCTACAGGCTCTCCAGGAAGGCCAGCGCCACCGACCAGGTCCGCCCGGCCGCCTCCTCGTCCCAGTCGGGCAGCTCCGGGTCCGTGTACACGTGCCCCGCGCCCCGGTAGCGGTAGATCTCCACGTCCGCCCCGGCCTTGCGCATCTGCAGGTACCACGAGGACAGCCAGTCGTCCGTCTCGAACGGGTCGGGCTCGGCCACGTGCAGCTGCACCGGCAGCTCGTCCACCGACGCCGACTCCGCGAGGTCCGAGGTGCCGTGGAACAGCAGCAGCCCGCGCGCCTTCTCGTCCCCGAGCGCCAGCGTCTGGGCGATCGAGGCCCCGAGGGAGAGGCCCATGTAGACCAGGCCCCGCTCGGAGTAGGGGGCGGCGGCCAGGACCGCCCGCTTCAGCAGCTCGTCCTTGCCGATCTCGTCCCGGAGCGCCACACCCTCCTCGACGGTCCCCACCGTCCGGCCGTCGTAGAGGTCGGGCGTCCAGACCTGGTGGCCGGCGGCCCGCAGCCGCTCCGCGGCCGCCTCGACGGAGGGGGTCAGCCCGTAGGCCGAGTGGAAGAGCATGATGTCCATGCGCCCCATCCTGCCACCCGGCCCACGGGGCACCCCTCAGCGCATGCTGCGCACGTCCAGCTGCCGCAGCACCCGGTCCACCACCTCGGGATCGGCACCCGGCTCGCTGCGTGCCGAGAGGACCTCGTGCCGGGCGGCCGACATCAGCTCCCGCTGGATCCGCTGCACCGCCTTGAGCCGGTCCACGCGCGCCGCGTAGGCGGCCCGCCGCTCCTCGTCGACCATGTCCGGACTGATCCGGGCCCCGATGTCGTACGCCCCGCGCAGCAACCGCTCCTGGACCTCCTCCGGCAGCTCCTCGACCTCCTCGATCTCCTTCAGCCGGCGCCTGGCAGCCTTCGCCGCCCGGATCGCGAGGTCGCGTTCGAGGGCCCGCTCGGCGTCCGTGTCGGCCCGTACGCCGAGCCGCTTGACCAGCGAGGGCAGGGTCAGCCCCTGGAAGACGAGGGTGGCGATGATCACACAGAAGGCGATGAAGATGATCTCGTCACGGCCGGGGAAGGGCTCGCCGTCGTGGGTGCGCAGCGGGATGGCGAGGGCGAGCGCCACCGAAGCCACCCCGCGCATCCCCGCCCACCACATGACGACGGTCTCCCGCCAGCTCATCGGGATCTCCTCGTCGATGTCCCTGAGGGTGTGCAGCCTCTTCGCCAGCCAGGTGGCGGGCAGCAGCCAGAGGAGCCGGACCCCGACGACCACGCCGACCACGGCGGCGCCCCAGCCGAGCATCTCCGAGCCGCGGCCCTCGGCCACCCCGAAGACGTGGATCAGCTCCAGGCCGATGAGGCCGAACGCGATGCCGGTGACCAGCGTGTCGACGATCTGCCAGAAGGTCTGCCCGGCGAGCCGGCCCATGACGTCGTCGGCGTCGGCCGCGTGCTCGGCGAGGAAGAGCGCGGTCAGCAGCACGGCGAGCACACCGGAGCCGTGCAGCTCCTCGGCGAGGACGTAGCTCACGAAGGGGACGAGGAGGGTGAGGCCGGTCTGCAGCGTGACGTCGCCGAGGAGGCCGATCAGCTTGTTGCAGAGCCAGCCGAGGACGAGGCCGACGGCCACGGCGACCACGGCGGACAGCACGAACTCGGCGAGCGCATCGGGCCAGGAGAAGGAGCCGCTGACGACCGCGGCGATGGCCACGTGGTACAGCACGATCGCGGTGACGTCGTTGAAGAGCCCCTCGCCCTCCAGGATCGACACCAGCCGGCGGGGCAGCCCGAGCGAACCGGCCACGGCGGTCGCGGCGACCGGGTCGGGCGGGGCGACGAGGGCGCCGAGCGCGATGGCGGCGGCCAGCGGCAGACCGGGCACGAGCGCGTGCGCGACCGCGCCGACGGCCGCCGTGGTGACGAAGACGAGGGCGACCGCGAGCAGGAAGATCGGTCGCCTGTTGGCCGCGAACTGCCGCCAGGAGGTCCGCTGCACGGAGGCGTAGAGGAGCGGCGGCAGCACCAGCGGGAGGATGAACTCCGGCGGGACCTCGACGTTCGGCACGAACGGCAGGAGGGCCAGCGCGATCCCGACGAGCGTCATCAGGACCGGGGCGGGCAGACCGAGCCGGTCGCCGAGGGGCACGGTCAGCAGGGCGCCGAGCAGCAGCAAGAACAACAGGGCCAATTGATCCACGGGGCCCACCCTGCCACGTACGTCCGTTTTGGCATTGAACGCCCCCTGTGTGCCGCCCGAGCGGCACACAGGGCCGCCGGGTCGGGGCCTGTCCGACCCCGGTCCGCCGGAGAGGGCCAGGGGCCAGGCGTCGCGGGGCAGACGGGAAGGTGACGACAGGCCCTAGAGGGCCTTGCGCATGGCCCGGTGCGGCATGCCCGCGTCCGGGAACTCGGGGCCGTACGCCTCGTAGCCGAGCCGCTCGTAGAAGCCCAGCGCGTGGGTCTGCGCGTGCAGGTCGACGGCGGTCAGACCCCGCTCGCGGGCCACGTCCTCGACGGCCCGCACGAGCGCCGCGCCGACCCCGAGACCGCGGGCCGCCTTCGCGACCGCGAGCCGGCCGAGGGAGCCCACCGAGGCGTCCCCGCCCGTCTTGCCGACGGCGTCCGCCCCGTGCAGCAGGCGCCCGGTGCCCAGCGGCAGTCCGTCCGCGCGCACGGCCAGGACGTGCAGCGCGGTCGCGTCGTACGTGTCGTACTCCAGCTCCTGCGGTACGCCCTGCTCCTCGACGAACACCTCGCGGCGGACCGCGAAGCACGCCTCGCGGTCGCCCTGCTCCGTCGCCTCGCGGACCGCGTACGCGGCCGTCACTGGCTCTCCGCCGCGATCCGGTCCAGCGCCCGCTGCAGGTCCTCGGGGTACGTGCTGGCGAACTCGACCCACGAGCCGTCCCCCGGGTGCTCGAAGCCGAGCCGGACCGCGTGCAGCCACTGCCGGGTCAGGCCGAGGCGCTTGGCCAGCGTCGGGTCGGCGCCGTAGGTGAGGTCGCCGACGCAGGGGTGGCGGTGGGCGGACATGTGCACCCGGATCTGGTGGGTGCGGCCCGTCTCCAGCTTGATGTCGAGCAGCGACGCCGAGCGGTACGCCTCGATGAGGTCGTAGTGCGTGACGGAGGGCTTGCCCTCGGCGGTGACCGCCCACTTGTAGTCGTGGTTCGGGTGCCGGCCGATCGGGGCGTCGATGGTGCCGCTCATCGGGTCGGGGTGGCCCTGGACCAGCGCGTTGTAGCGCTTGTCGACCGTGCGCTCCTTGAACTGGCGCTTGAGCGAGGTGTACGCGTACTCGGACTTCGCGACCACCATCAGGCCGGAGGTGCCGACGTCCAGGCGGTGCACGATGCCCTGGCGCTCGGCGGCGCCGGAGGTGGAGATGCGGTACCCGGCGGCGGCGAGACCGCCGATGACGGTGGTGCCGGTCCAGCCGGGGCTGGGGTGCGCGGCGACGCCGACCGGCTTCATGATCACGACGATGTCGTCGTCGTCGTGGACGATCTCCATGCCCTCGACGGGCTCCGCGACGATCTGCACGGGCGCGGCCGCGCCGGGCATCTCGACTTCGAGCCACGCGCCGCCGCTGACCCGCTCGGACTTGCCGACGACGGAGCCGTCGACCTGGACCTTCCCTGCGGCGGCCAGCTCGGCCGCCTTCGTACGGGAGAACCCGAACATACGGGCGATGGCGGCGTCGACGCGCTCGCCCTCCAGGCCATCGGGAACGGGCAGCGTGCGGATCTCGGGACTCGTACTCACCCGTCGAGTATGCCTTGTGCGGAAGACACTCTGTCTTCCGCACGGGGTCGGACCCCTGGCCGCTCAGTCCTTGTGGATCGTCCCGTCGGGGTCGAGGCCCCGGAACGACAGCAGGACGATGAGGATGCCGCCGCAGACGATCGCCGAGTCGGCGAGGTTGAAGACGGCGAAGTGCGCCGGGGCGATGAAGTCGACGACCGCGCCCTCGAAGACGCCCGGCGAGCGGAAGATCCGGTCCGTGAGGTTGCCGAGCGCGCCGCCGAGCAGCAGGCCGAGCGCGATCGCCCACGGCAGGCTGTAGAGCTTCCTGGCCAGCCGGATAATCACGACGATCACGGCGACCGCGATGCAGGTGAAGATGATCGTGAAGGCCTCGCCCATGCCGAACGCGGCACCCGGGTTCCGGATGGCGTCGAGCCGCAGCAGGTCCCCGATCAGGTCGATCGGCTCGTGGCCCTCCAGCTTGGCGACCACCAGCATCTTGCTGCCGAGGTCCAGGAGGTAGGCCAGCACGGCCACCACGAACAGCGCGACGATCCGGCGCCTGCCCCGCGGCCGCTCCTCGGGAGCGGCCGTCCCGTCGGAGGCCGCCGTCCCCTCGGAGGCGACCGTCCCGTCGGAGGCGGCCGTCTCGTCGGCCCCTGCTGAATCCGGCGTACCGATGATGCGCTCCGCCTCTGCCACGTGAGTGAGTCCCTCGACCTCGATGCCTGACCGTGCACCGAGGGTACGGCACAGGCGTACGAGACCGTCAGCCGAGATCGTCAGCCGCGCCGCTCCTGCCGCTGCTTGTCCTCGACGCAGAGCGTGGCCCGCGGGAAGGCCTGCATCCTCGCCTTGCCGATGGGCTTGCCGCACACCTCGCAGAGGCCGTACGTGCCCGCGTCGAGCCGCTCCAGGGCGTGCTCGGTCTGCTCCAGCATCTCCCGCGCGTTGGCCGCCAGGGCGAGCTCGTGCTCCCGGGTGATGTTCTTGGTGCCCGTGTCGGCCTGGTCGTCCCCGGCGCCGTCGCCCGAGTCCCGCATGAGGCCGGTGAGCTCCTCCTGGGAGTGGACGAGCTCGCTGCGGAGCCGCAGCACCTCGGCCTGGAGCGAGCTGCGGGCCTCGTCGACCTCCTCCGGCGTCCACGGGTCCTCGCCGGGACGCACCGCGAGTTCCCCGGTGCGGGCCGGGGGCACCGCGGCCTCGCTGCCGGCGGTCGTGACGCCGCCCGCGGTCTTCTTCGCTGCCACCGTCCTGGCTCCTGTCTGCTTCTTCGCGGCGGGCGCCTTCCTGGCCGCCGCCTTCTTCGCCACGGCCTTCCCGGCGGGCGTCTTCCCTGCGGGGGCCCCGCCGTCCGGGGCCGTGGTCTCGCGGGCGGGGGCCGCCCCGTCCGTCCCGTCGACGGCCGTCTTCCCGGTGGCCGCCTTCCTCGTGACCGCCTTCTTCGTGACGGCCTTCCCGGCAGCCGTCTTCGTCGCGACCGTCGACTTCTTGCCGGTCACGTCCTTGGCGACCTCGGCCGAACCGTCGGAACCGGCGGTCGAGGTCCTCTTCGCGGCGGTCTTCTTCGCCACCATGTCGCGGCCCCTTCACATTTTGTGATCTTGCTCGCGAATCGTGCTGGGACGATAAATCGGCCCAAGGCCCGCGGCAACGGGGCACGCCGCCGTTCCCACCCGCCCCCGCTCCCCGCGGGGCGGGCCTGCCTCCGTTGTGCCCAGCTCCCCGCCGGGTTATCCGTCCCGCCCTCCCCCACATGGCCGCACGCCAACTCCGGCCCGCCCCGTATGGCCATTCGGGTCACGCGAAAACCGGTCTGCCGCCCCGCTCCCGGCCCCGTACACTGGCCACAGCGAAAGGCTTGGATGGGGACGAGTAGCGTCGCAAGCAGCCATGAGCGACCCGGGGACGGTGAGAGCCCGGGGGCGAGCCCGATGTGAAGCATCACCCCGGAGCCGTCGGAAGAAAGCCGCAGCACAGCGCGGTGACTAGACCCGGCGTCGCGACCCCAATGAGGGGGCTCAGGGCGTGCGCGCCCGGGGCCAAGGAGGGTGGTACCGCGGGAGCCGGGCTCTCGTCCCTCCGACGGAACGACGACTTTCCGCCGGAGGAACTCGATGACACCGCCGCAGTACCGCCAGGTGCCCGCCCAGGTCGACCTGCCCGCCCTCGAACACGACGTGCTCGACTTCTGGCAGGACAACAAGGTCTTCGCCAAGACCCTGGAGCAGTCCGAGGGACGCCCCGAATGGGTGTTCTACGAGGGCCCGCCGACCGCCAACGGCATGCCCGGCGCCCACCACATCGAGGCCCGCGTCTTCAAGGACGTCTTCCCCCGCTTCCGCACCATGCGCGGCTACCACGTGGCCCGCAAGGCCGGCTGGGACTGCCACGGTCTGCCGGTCGAGCTCGCCGTCGAGAAGGAGCTCGGCTTCTCCGGCAAGAAGGACATCGAGGAATACGGCATCGCGGAGTTCAACGCGAAGTGCCGCGAGTCGGTGACCCGCCACACCGACGCGTTCGCCGACCTCACCACCCGCATGGGCTACTGGGTCGACCTGGACGACGCGTACCGGACCATGGACCCCTCGTACATCGAGTCGGTCTGGTGGTCGCTGAAGCAGATCTTCGACAAGGACCTCCTCGTCCAGGACCACCGGGTCGCCCCCTGGTGCCCGCGCTGCGGCACCGGCCTCTCCGACCACGAGCTGGCCCAGGGCTACGAGACGGTCGTCGACCCCTCCGTCTACGTCCGCTTCCCGCTGACCTCCGGCCCCCTGGCCGGCAAGGCGGCGCTCCTCGTCTGGACGACGACCCCCTGGACCCTGGTGTCCAACACGGCCGTCGCCGCCCACCCCGAGGTCACCTACGTCGTCGCCACCGACGGCGACGAGCGGGTCGTCGTCGCCCAGCCGCTGGTCGAGAAGGCCCTCGGCGAGGGCTGGGTCACCACCGGCGAGTCCTTCACGGGCGCCGAGATGGAGCGCTGGACCTACCAGCGCCCCTTCGAGCTGGTCGACTTCCCCGCCGAGGCGCACTACGTCGTCAACGCCGAGTACGTCACCACCGAGGACGGCACCGGTCTCGTCCACCAGTCCCCCGCCTTCGGTGAGGACGACCTCAAGGTCTGCAAGGCGTACGGCCTGCCGGTCGTGAACCCGGTCCGCCCCGACGGCACCTTCGAGGAGGACGTCCCGCTGGTCGGCGGCGTCTTCTTCAAGAAGGCCGACGAGGCCCTCACCGCCGACCTGGACGCGCGCGGCCTGCTCTTCCGCCACATCGCGTACGAGCACAGCTACCCGCACTGCTGGCGCTGCCACACGGCCCTGCTCTACTACGCGCAGCCGTCCTGGTACATCCGCACGACCGCGGTCAAGGACCGCATGCTCGCGGAGAACGAGAAGACCAACTGGTTCCCGGACTCGGTCAAGCACGGCCGCTTCGGCGACTGGCTGACCAACAACGTCGACTGGGCGCTCTCCCGGAACCGCTACTGGGGCACCCCGCTGCCGATCTGGCGCTGCGAGGAGGGCCACCTCACCTGCGTCGGCTCGCGCGCCGAGCTGACCGAGCTGACCGGCACCGACCAGTCCGAGCTCGACCCGCACCGCCCGTACATCGACGCGGTGACCTTCACCTGCCCGGCCGACGGCTGCGCGCTGGAGGCCACCCGCGTGCCGGAGGTCATCGACGCCTGGTACGACTCGGGCTCCATGCCGTTCGCGCAGTACGGGTACCCGTACCGGAACAAGGAGCTGTTCGAGAGCCGCTACCCGGCGCAGTTCATCTCCGAGGCCATCGACCAGACCCGCGGCTGGTTCTACACGCTGATGGCCGTCGGCACCCTGGTCTTCGACAAGTCGTCGTACGAGAACGTGGTCTGCCTCGGCCACATCCTCGCCGAGGACGGCCGCAAGATGTCCAAGCACCTGGGCAACATCCTCCAGCCGATCCCGCTCATGGACCAGCACGGCGCCGACGCGGTCCGCTGGTTCATGGCGGCCGGCGGCTCGCCCTGGGCGGCCCGCCGCGTGGGCCACGGCACCATCCAGGAAGTCGTCCGCAAGACCCTCCTGACGTACTGGAACACCGTCGCCTTCCAGGCGCTGTACGCCCGTACCTCCGGCTGGGCGCCGTCCGCCGCGGACCCGGCCCCCGCCGACCGCTCCGTCCTCGACAAGTGGCTCCTCTCCGAGCTCCACACCCTGGTCGTCGAGGCCACCGAGGCGATGGAGTCGTACGACACCCAGCGGACCGGCAAGCTCCTCTCCGCCTTCGTCGACGACCTCTCCAACTGGTACGTGCGCCGCTCCCGCCGCCGCTTCTGGCAGGGCGACGCGGCCGCGCTCCGCACCCTCCACGACGTGATCGAGACGGTCACCCGCCTCATGGCCCCGCTGACCCCCTTCATCACGGAGCGGGTCTGGCAGGACCTGGTGGTCCCGGTGACGGCCGACGCGCCCGAGTCCGTCCACCTCGCCACCTGGCCCGAGGCCGACACCGGCCTGATCGACCCGACCCTGTCCGAGCAGATGCTGCTGGTCCGCCGGCTGGTCGAGCTCGGCCGGGCGACGCGCGCCGAGTCGGGCGTCAAGACCCGCCAGCCGCTCTCCCGCGCGCTGGTGGCGGCGACGGGCTTCGCGGCCCTCCCGCCGGCGCTCCAGGCCCAGATCACGGAGGAGCTGAACGTCTCCTCCCTCGCCTCCCTCTCCGAGGTCGGCGGCTCCCTCGTCGACACCACCGCCAAGGCGAACTTCCGCGCCCTCGGCAAGCGCTTCGGCAAGGGCGTCCAGGACGTGGCCAAGGCCGTGGCGGCCGCGGACGCGGCGGCGCTGTCCCTGGCCCTCCGCTCCGGCGAGGCGACCCTCTCGGTGAACGGCGAGGACATCACCGTCACCCCCGAGGAGATCATCATCACGGAGACCCCCCGCGAGGGCTGGTCGGTCGCCTCCGACGCCGGCGCGACGGTCGCCCTCGACCTGGAGATCACCCCGGAGCTGCGTCAGGCGGGCCTCGCCCGTGACGCGATCCGCCTCATCCAGGAGGCCCGCAAGAACAGCGGCCTCGACGTCGCCGACCGCATCGCCCTCCGGTGGACCTCCACCTCCCCCGAGACGGTCGAGGCGCTCACCACCCACGCGGCGCTCATCGCGGACGAGGTCCTCGCCACGGACCACGCCCAGGGCGAGGCCGACGACTCCTACGGAGCCCCCTTCGAGGACGACTCCCTCGCCCTCGTCTTCCGCCTCCGCAAGTCCTGACCCCCTGACCGAAGGGCCCGGCCTCTCCTGAGGCCGGGCCCTTCGGCGTACGCGGGCCCCTTTCCGCGTGCGCGGGCCCCCTTCGGCGGGCGCGGGGCGCCGGCGTGACCGCGGGTCCGTCCCGGGGAACGGCGAAGGGCCGGCCCCCGGGAGAAACCCGGGAACCGGCCCTTGCAGCCTGCCGACGGCTACGCGCTCGTCGCGCGACCTCGCGCCGTCAGTTGTCGTCCTCGTCGATGAGGAAGCCGCGCATCGGCGCCGGCGCCTGCTGCATCGGCTGCGGTGCCTGCGGACGGACCGGAGCCATCGGCTGGGTCATCGCCGGAGACATCTGCTGCTGACCGCCGTAGGAGGGGGCGCCGCCCATGGACGGAGCACCACCCATCCCGCCGTTGCCGCCGTAGGACGGGGCGCTCGCGCCCGCCGAGGCCATGGACGGGGCCGGCGGCAGGGAGGCCGTCGCCGGGGTGCGCGGCGGGGCCAGCGAGTCGTCGGCCTGGGTCTCCAGCTGACGCAGCTGCGACTCCAGGTACGACTTCAGGCGCGTGCGGTACTCGCGCTCGAAGCCGCGCAGGTCCTCGACCTTGCGCTCCAGCGTGGCGCGCGCGGACTCCAGGGAGCCCATGGCCACGCGGTGCTTCTCCTGGGCGTCCCGCTCAAGAGCGTCCGCCTTGGCGCGGGCGTCCCGCTCCAGGCCCTCGGCGCGGGAGCGCGCCTCGCCGACGATCTTGTTGGCCTCGGAGCGGGCCTCGGCGATCGCCTGGTCGGCGGTCTGCTGGGCCAGCGAGAGGACACGCGCGGCGCTGTCGCCACCGGGGCCCTGCTGCGGCTGCTGCTGCATCTGCGGCTGCATCTGCTGCTGCGGGTGACCCATCGGGCCGCCCTGCATCGGGCCGGGGCCCATGGGACCGCCCTGCATGGGACCGCCCTGCATGGGACCGCCCTGCATCGGGCCGCCCTGCATGGGACCGCCCTGCATCGGGCCGCCCTGCATGGGGCCGGGGGGAAGCGCCGGGGCACCGGAGGGCAGCTGCGGCGGGCCCATCTGGGGCGGCTGCTGCTGGACCGGCGGACCGGATATGGCCGCGGGCACGGGCGCGCCGGGACGATCCTGCGGCTCCGGCGGCTTGCGCATGCCCTGCTGCTGCTGGTTCTGCGCGGCGGCGCGCGTCGCGGCGGCCAGCTTGGCGCGCAGGTCCTCGTTCTCGCGGAGCAGGCGGGTCAGTTCGGCTTCGACCTCATCGAGGAAGGCATCGACCTCGTCCTCGTCATAGCCTTCTCGAAGGCGGACGGTCGTGAACTGCTTGTTCCGCACGTCCTCGGGGGTCAGCGGCATCTCTTCTTCACCTCTACGTAGTCGTCGGCAGTCGGCAAGACCGTATCGTCCACACTCACCTCGCGAAGCTGCTCACGATGGAGATCAGGATGTAGACGATGATCATCAGAACGAAGAAGGACAGGTCGAGTGCCACGCCCCCGAGACGCAGCGGCGGGATGAGTCGCCGCAGAAGCTTGAGCGGTGGATCGGTGACAGTGTAGGTGGCCTCGAGAACGACCACCATCGCCTTACCGGGTTGCCATGAACGGGCGAACTGGAAGACGTAGTCCATGACCAGCCGGACGATCAGGAGGACGAGGAAGCACATCAGCACGATGTAGACCACCTGTAGTGCGACGCCCATCCCGCGTTTCCCTCTCCCCTGGCTTGCGTGCTCTCGCTCGGCCGGCCGCTTCGCGACCGGTCCGTCCGGTTCTGTTGTTCTCAGCTCTGGTTGAAGAATCCGCCCTCTGCGATCCGGGCCTTGTCCTCCGCCGTGACATCGACGTTAGCAGGCGACAACAGGAACACCTTCTGCGTCACGCGCTCAATGCTGCCATGGAGCCCGAAGACGAGTCCGGCGGCAAAGTCGACAAGTCGCTTCGCGTCCGTGTCGTCCATCTCCGTGAGGTTCATGATCACGGGGGTACCCTCGCGGAAGTGTTCCCCGATGGTACGGGCCTCGTTGTACGTCCGAGGGTGCAGCGTGGTGATGCGGTAGGGCTCCCGCTCGGACACGACCTTGGGCATGATCACCGGTGCGTTCTTCTCCAGGCTCGGACGTTCGGGTGTGATGGATGCCACGGGGGCAATTCGGGCCGGACGTCCGCTTTCGGCGAGTACCGGGACGGAATGGGCGACCGGTTCCCGCTGCGCGGGGGGTGCCACGACACGCACCGGTTCCTCGCGCTCCACCTGACGCGGGGGGGTGTGACGCCGGTCGCGCTCGGGCTCCGGCTCCAGCTCGGGTTCGAAGTCGTCGTCGGGGTCGAAACCCCGGCCGTCGTACCCATCGTCCTCCACGAGGCCGAGGTAGACCGCCATCTTGCGCATCGCGCCGGCCATTCTCTGAGTCCTCCGCTCTGTGGTGGATCGGCCTCGTCACCAAGTGCCGGCGATCCACGGGACACCCCGCCGTTCTGCGGAATGACCATATTTTCTGCTGTGGTCCGACTTGCTTCGCGACGTTACCCGAGCTTCGGGCGGACGCCGAGTACCGCCGTACCGACGCGTACGTGTGTCGCCCCGGCCGCGACGGCCTCCTCGAGGTCCGCGCTCATCCCTGCTGACACCATGTTCGCAGCCGGACGGGCCGCGCGCAGGGCAGTCGACAAATCCATGAGGCGGTCGAAGGCGGCGCGTTGCCGTCCCGCGTACGGGCCGGCGAGCGGGGCCACGGTCATCAGTCCGCCGAGCCGCAGCCCGGGCGCGGCGTCCACCGCGGCCGCCAACTCCTCGATCCCGTCGGGCGAGACACCGCCGCGGTCGCCCCGCTCGCCGGACTCGGCGTCGAGCGCGACCTGGAGCAGGCAGCCGAGCTCGCGCCCCTCCTTCTCCGCGGCCGCGGAGAGGGCGGAAACGAGCTTCAAGCGGTCGACGGACTGCACCACATCGGCATAACCCACCACGGATCTGACCTTGTTGGTCTGCAACTGGCCCACGAAGTGCCAGGTCAGGTCAAGGTCGACGCACGCGGCGGCCTTGGGGGCGGCGTCCTGGTCCCGGTTCTCGGCGACGTTCCGCACGCCGAGCCCGTGGAGGATTCTCACGTCGCTCGCGGGATAGGTCTTGGTGACCACGACGAGGGTCACCTCCTCCCGCGCGCGCCCGGCGGCGGCGCAGGCGGCGGCGATGCGCGCCTCCACCCGGGCCAGGTTCTCGGCGAGTTCCGACGTGCGGTCCGTCATCAGTTCTTTCCTGCCGGGGATCCGGGGGTCGCCCCCGGGGTGGATACAGCGTCCAACCAGACATATCCCGCGAGTCGCCCCGTGGTGCGGTCGCGGCGGTACGAGTAGTGGTCACCGGATTCCCGGGTGCAGACCGCGCTGGCCTGCCGGTCGGTGACGCCGAGCCGTTCGAGCTGGGCGTGGACCCCGGCGACGACGTCGACGGCCGGGGTTCCCCAGCTCGTCTCGGCCCAGGCCGCGGGTTCGGCCTCCGCGACCTCGGCCCGCATGGCCTCCGGGACCTCGTAGCAGCGCCCGCAGACGGCGGGGCCGGTGCGGGCGACGATACGGGCGGGGTCGGCGCCCAGATCGATCATGGCCGCGACCGCGGCCGGGACGACTCCCGCCACCATCCCGGGACGCCCGGCGTGGGCGGCGGCCGCGACTCCCGCGACCGGGTCGGCGAGGAGGACGGGCACGCAGTCCGCGGTGAGGACGGCGAGCCCGAGTCCCGGACGGGAGGTGACGAGCGCGTCGACCGCCGGGACGTCGGCGGTGCCCCACGGCCCGTCGACCCGGGCGACGTCCGCGCCGTGCACCTGGTTCATCCAGACCACCCGCGCCGGGTCGAGCCCGAGGGCGCCGGCGGCGAGCGCCCGGTTGGTCCGTACCGCTTCGGGGTCGTCCCCCACCGCTCCGCCGAGGTTGAGCTCCTCGTACGGAACGGCGCTCACCCCGCCCCACCGGTCGGTGAAGGCGAAGTGCGCGCCGTTCGCGTCGAAGCGTTGTCCTATCACTTCAGGAAGTCCGGGACGTCCAGCTCCTCGGCCTGGCTGTCCGCGTAGGGACGGGCCGGCGGGACGACCGGCTGGGCGGGCGTCAGCGGGACCTCGTTGACGACCGGGGTGGGCTCGACCGGGGCGGCGACGGGCTCCTCGCGGGGGGCCACGGTGCCGAGGCCGCCGAGCGGACGGGAGGTCTCGACGTGGCGGGGGGCCGGGGCCGGCTCCTCGCGCTTGGCCGAGACCGCGCCGATGATGTTGTCCCGGCGGGCCGGCGGCTGGCCGCCGTCGAAGCCGGCCGCGATGACGGTGACGCGGACCTCGTCGCCCAGGGCGTCGTCGATGACGGCGCCGAAGATGATGTTGGCCTCGGGGTGGGCCGCCTCGCTGACCAGCTGCGCGGCCTCGTTGATCTCGAAGAGACCGAGGTCGCTGCCGCCGGAGATGGAGAGCAGCACGCCGCGGGCGCCGTCGATGGAGGCCTCCAGGAGCGGCGAGGAGATCGCCATCTCCGCGGCGGCCACCGCGCGGTCGTCGCCACGGGCGGAGCCGATGCCCATGAGGGCGGAACCGGCCTCGGACATGACCGACTTGACGTCGGCGAAGTCGAGGTTGATGAGACCCGGGGTGGTGATGAGGTCGGTGATGCCCTGGACACCGCTCAGCAGCACCTGGTCGGCCGACTTGAACGCGTCGAGCACGGAGACCTGGCGGTCCGAGATCGAGAGCAGTCGGTCGTTCGGGATGACGATGAGGGTGTCGACCTCTTCGCGGAGCTCGGCGATGCCGTCCTCCGCCTGGTTGGCGCGACGGCGACCCTCGAAGGTGAACGGCCGGGTGACCACACCGATCGTCAGGGCGCCGAGCGAGCGCGCGATGTTGGCGACGACGGGTGCGCCGCCGGTGCCGGTGCCGCCGCCTTCGCCGGCGGTGACGAAGACCATGTCGGCTCCCTTGAGGACCTCCTCGATCTCCTCACGGTGGTCCTCTGCCGCCTTGCGACCGACGGCCGGGTTGGCCCCGGCCCCCAGGCCGCGGGTGAGTTCACGGCCGACGTCGAGCTTGACGTCGGCGTCGCTCATCAACAGCGCTTGCGCGTCGGTGTTGATCGCGATGAACTCGACGCCCTTGAGACCGACCTCGATCATTCGGTTGATGGCATTGACACCACCGCCGCCGACACCGATGACCTTGATGACTGCGAGGTAGTTCTGCGGTGCTGCCACGTCGAAGGCCTCTCGCCTCGAGTTACGTGTCGTCGCCGCGCGTTGGTCGCGCCGCTCCGACGGATGCCGATTGGGACGGTCCGAAACGCCGACCCGAACCCTAACGTTGAAGTTTAGGGTTACCAGTGTCTCTGTTCGCTGGACTCTTCCGAACAGGACACTAAGTCGACAAGTGGCGCACGTTCAACGAACACGCCGAACCTCCCGTTTTTCTTTTCACCCTATGTGATCACCCGTAGCGCTGGCCAACCAGGGTGCTGGCCAGCGGTGATGACCGTCAACTTCCGGATGAGGCGGGCGCCGTGGGGGCACTTACGTCGAAGTGCCCCGCTTTGGGCGCCGCCTTCATCAGAGCGGTCAGCACCCGGGCCTTCGCCGGGCCGTGCTCCGCGCTGCCCCAGAAGACCGTGCGCCCCTTGGTCAGCTCCAGAGTGACGGAGTCGTACGAAGTGACGCGCACGACACGAGCGTCCCGGGCGATTTCCGCCGGGAGTTCACCCCGGACGCGGACCGCCTCGCGGAGCAGCCGGTCCGCGCCGAAGCGGCGCAGGCTCGGGGAGGCCGCGCTGTCCAGGACGAGCTTGGGGACGCCGCGCGGGGCGGTGTCGACGGTGGCGAACCGCACGCCGGTTCCGTCCACTTCGGTGAACTTTCCGCCCTTTTCGACGAGCAGGACGGGCTGCCGTTCCGTCACTTTCAGCCCGATTCCGTGCGGCCAGGACCGGACGACGTCGATCGACTCGATCCGGGGGAAGGCGGCCCGGAGTCGGGCCTCGATCGCCTCGGTGTCGACGGTGACGAGCGGGGCTCCGAGGGGGACGGCGGCGGCGGCCTCGACCTCGCTCGCGGTCAGGACCCGGGTGCCGGAAGTCTTCACACGTTCCACACGGAACCACGTGGACCCGTAGAGCGCCCAGACCCCGCCGGCGACGAGCGCGACCACGCCGAACGCGACGAGCAGCAACCGGGGGGCGGGCACCCGGAACCGAGGGTTCCGGGTACCCGTGCCGGACGACCGCTCCGACGACCCCTTCGACTTGCTGGCGCCGCTCTTCTCCGCGGTCGTCGGTCCGGCTGCCACCTGGCGCTCCTGCCTCTCGCCGCCGCGCTACGCCTGTCGGCGGGCGGCGATCGCCTCGTACACCATGCCGACGAGCAGGTCGTCGGCGTCCCGACGGCCGAACTCGGCAGCGGAACGGGACATCTCGTACAACCGGTGCGGATCGGCCAGTACGGGCAGGACGTTGCCCTGCACCCACTGCGGCGTCAGCTCCGCGTCGTCGACGAGGAGTCCACCGCCCGCCTTGACCACCGGCTGGGCGTTGAGCCGCTGTTCGCCGTTGCCGATGGGCAGCGGGACGTACGCGGCGGGCAGCCCGACGGCGGAGAGCTCGGCGACGGTCATCGCGCCCGCGCGGCAGAGCATCATGTCGGCCGCGGCGTACGCGAGATCCATCCGGTCCACGTACGGTACCGGCACGTACGGCGGCATACCGGGCATGTTGTCGACGCGCGGCATTTCGTTCTTCGGGCCGACCGCGTGCAGGATCTGGATGCCGGAGCGCTGGAGCACCGGGGCGATCTGCTGGATGACCTCGTTGAGCCGCCGCGCGCCCTGCGAACCGCCGGAGACAAGGAG
Organism: Streptomyces sp. NPDC056361; assembly: GCF_042262805.1. Classification (NCBI taxonomy): domain Bacteria; kingdom Bacillati; phylum Actinomycetota; class Actinomycetes; order Kitasatosporales; family Streptomycetaceae; genus Streptomyces; species Streptomyces sp. NPDC056361. The sequence continues at coordinate 23,382 of NZ_JBHJQI010000011.1, read as the reverse complement.
TGTCGGCAGGTTCGGATCCAGCCCGAAGGCCGCGCGCGCCTCCGGACGCACCCGCGCCCGGTCGAGGGTCGCGATGGTGTACCGCAGCGGGATGCCGATGTAGCGGGCGTTGCGGAGCTTGCTGTCCGGGGTGGCGACGGCGACCCCCGCCGCGTACCGCGAACCGATCTTGTTGGCCAGGCCGGGCCGGGCGTTGGCCTCGTGGACCACGATCGGCACCCCGAGCCGCTTGGCCGCGAGATAGCCGGGCAGCGCCACGTAGCCGCCGAAGCCGACCACGCAGTCCGCCTTGGTGCGCTCCAGGACCTGCTCGGCGGCCTTGATCGTGCCGCGCAGCCGCCCGGGGACGGTGATCAGCTCGGGGGTGGGCTTGCGGGGCAGCGGTACGGCGGGAATGAGCGCCAACTCGTAGCCCCGCTCGGGCACGAGCCGGGTCTCCAGACCCTTCTCCGTGCCGAGCGCCGTGATCCCCACGCTGGGGTCCTGCCTGCGCAGGGCGTCCGCGAGGGCGAGCGCGGGCTCGATGTGGCCGGCGGTCCCCCCGCCGGCGAGTACGACATGCACCGAAATTCACCGCTCTCCGGACGGGCGCTTCTTGACGCGCCGTCGCATCGACTTCCATCTCACCCCGGCCCGCTTGCCCCAACCGGGACGGCGCATGGCCAGGGCCGCTTTCGCGGCGGGTTCCTGTCGCGCGAAGGCGATCAGGAGCCCGACGGCGAACATGGTCGGCAGCAGGGCCGACCCTCCGTAGGAGAACAGCGGGAGGGGGACACCGGCGATCGGCAGCAGACCGAGCACCGCACCGATGTTGATCACGGCCTGCGCCGTGATCCAGGTGGTCACGCCTCCCGCGGCGAACCTCACGAAGGGGTCCTCCGTGCCTCCGGCCACGCGGATACCCGCATAGCCTAGAGCCGCGAACAGGGCGAGTACCGACAGCGTCCCCGCGAGGCCCAGTTCCTCACCGGTGACCGCGAAGATGAAGTCGGTGTGCGCCTCGGGCAGTTGGCCCCATTTCTCCACGCTCGCACCGAGCCCGGATCCGAACCATCCGCCCGAGGCCAGAGCATAGATTCCGTGCGCGGCCTGGAGACAGGGGGCTCCCTCGCCACCGGGGTCGGTCGCTCCGATGCAGTCGAAGCGCTTCATCCGGTTCGAGCTCGTCTTGATCAGCAGCACGCCGATCACGCCGGCCACCGTGAGCACCCCGACGAACAGGCGGGTCGGCGCTCCGGCCGTCCACAGCAGGCCGAAGAGGATCGCGGCGAGGATGATCGAGGTGCCCATGTCGCCGCCGAGCATGATCAGCCCGAGCAGCATGAAGGCGCCGGGGACCAGCGGGACCAGCATGTGCTTCCACTGGGTCAGCAGCCGCATGTCGTGCTTGCGGGCGAGCAGGTCGGCGCCCCACAGGATCAGCCCCAGTTTGCCGAACTCGCTGGGCTGGAGCTGGAAGGGGCCGCCGAGGGAGATCCAGTTCTGGTTGCCGTTGACCGCGTGCCCTATCCCGGGGATCTGCACGAGCACCATCAGGAAGACCGCGCCGACCAGGATCGGGTAGGCGAGTGCCCGGTGCAGCTTCACCGGCATCCGCGAGGCGGCCAGGAGCAGTCCGGTGCCCAGGAGCGCGGCGAAGAACTGCTTCCGGAAGAAGTAGGAGGGCACCAGCTCGTAGCGGAGCGCCGTGATCATCGAGGCGGAGTAGACCATCACGAGGCCGAGCGTGGTGATCAGCATCCCGGCACCGATGATCACGTAGTAGGCCGTCAGCGGCCGGTCCCAGGCCTTCTGCGCCCGCCGGTAGAGCCGCCCCACGCCTCCGCGGCGGGGTCGCCGCGGGGTCGCGGGGGCCCGCCCTCCGCCGCGTACGGCGGAAGGCCGGCGTGTCCCGGCGATCTTGCTCGGCATGGTCGCTGCCCCCTCCAGTCGTGCCCGGTCCGGCCGGACCCTCCCGCTGGTCAGGTCAGGCGTCCCCGGTGGCGGCGAGGGCGCGGACGGCGTCCGCGAAGGCCTCGCCCCGCTTGTTGTAGTTGGTGAACATGTCCATCGAGGCGCAGGCCGGGGCGAGGAGGACCGTGTCTCCCGGGCGGGCGAGCCGGGCCGCCTCGCGGACCGCCTCGGACATCGCCTCAGTGTCGGTCCGGTCGAGGTCCACCACCGGGACCTCCGGGGCGTGTCGCGCCAGGGCTTCGCGGATCAGCGCGCGGTCGGCGCCGATCAGGACGGCACCGCGCAAGCGCTTCGCCGAGTTCCGGACGAGCTCGTCGAAGGTGGCGCCCTTGGCGAGGCCGCCGGCGATCCAGACGATCGGGTCGTAGGCCGCCAACGAGGCTTCCGCGGCGTGGGTGTTGGTGGCCTTGGAGTCGTCGACGTACGTGACTCCCTGGACCTCCTCGACCAGTTCGATGCGGTGCGGGTCGGGGCGGAAGGCCTTGAGCCCGTCCCGTACGGCCTTGGCCTCGACGCCGAAGGCGCGGGCGAGGGCGGCGGCGGCGAGCGCGTTGGCGATGTTGTGCGGGGCCGGCGGCTGGACGTCGGCGACCTCGGCGAGTTCCTGGGCGTTCTTCTGCCGGTTCTCGACGAAGGCGCGGTCCACGAGGATGCCCTCGACGACGCCCAGTTGGGAGGGGCCCGGGGTGCCGAGGGTGAAGCCGATGGCGCGGCAGCCCTCCTCGACGTCCGCCTCGCGGACCAGGTCTTCGGTGACCTGGTCGGCGACGTTGTACACGCAGGCGACCTGGTTGCCCTCGTAGATCCGGCCCTTGTCGGCGGCGTACGCCTCCATCGAGCCGTGCCAGTCGAGGTGGTCGGGCGCCAGGTTGAGCACGGCGGCCGAGTGGACGCGGACCGAGGGCGCCCAGTGGAGCTGGTAGCTGGAGAGCTCCACGGCGAGGACGTCGTACGTCTCCTCGCCGAGGACGGCGTCGAGGAGCGAGACGCCGATGTTGCCGACGGCGGCGGTCCGCAGACCGGCCGCCTCCAGGATCGAGGCGAGCATCCGGACCGTCGTGGTCTTGCCGTTGGTGCCGGTGACCGCGAGCCAGGGAGCCGCGTCGGGCCCCCGCAGCCGCCACGCCAGCTCGACGTCGCCCCAGATCTCCACGCCCGCCTCGGCGGCGGCCGCGAAGAGCGGCTTGTCGGGCCGCCAGCCGGGGGTGGTGACGATCAGCTCGGTGCCGGACGGCAGGGTGGCCCCGTCGCCGAGGCGGACGGTGATGCCCTCCGCCTCCAGCTCGGCGGCCTGGGCCCGGGAGCGCTCGTCGTCGCCGTCGTTGACGACGGTGACGAGCGCGCCGAGGCCGTGCAGGACGCGGGCGGCCGGGATGCCGGAGATCCCGAGTCCCGCAACGGTGACCTTCTTGCCGTTCCAGTCGAGCTGTTCTGTCACTTGTCCGCTGCCCATCCCGCGTAGAAGAGGCCCAGGCCCACGATCACGCACATGCCCTGGATGATCCAGAACCGGACGACGACCAGGACTTCGGACCACCCCTTGAGTTCGAAGTGGTGCTGGAGTGGCGCCATCCGGAAGACGCGCTTGCCGGTCATCTTGAACGAGCCGACCTGGATGACCACGGACATCGTGATCAGTACGAACAGGCCGCCGAGCAGGGCCAGCAGCAGCTCCGTACGGGAGCAGATGGCGAGACCGGCGAGGGCGCCGCCGAGGGCGAGCGAGCCGGTGTCACCCATGAAGATCTTGGCGGGCGAGGTGTTCCACCACAGGAAGCCGAAGCAGGAGCCCATGAGGGCGGAGGCGACGACGGCGAGGTCGAGCGGGTCGCGCACCTCGAAGCAGGCGTTGGGGTTGGTCAGGGTCATGGCGTTCGCACAGGACTCCTGGAACTGCCAGAGCCCGATGAAGGTGTACGCGCCGAAGACCATCACCGAGGCGCCGGTGGCGAGGCCGTCCAGACCGTCCGTGAGGTTCACGCCGTTGGACATGGCCAGGATCATGAAGAGGGCCCAGACCACGAACAGCACCGGTCCGATGGCCCAGCCGAAGTCCGTGATGAAGGACAGCTTCGTGGAGGCCGGGGTGTTGCCGCGCAGGTCCGCGAACTGCAGCGCGAGCACCGCGAAGGCGATGCCGACGATCAGCTGGCCGGCCATCTTCGCCTTGGCCCGCAGGCCGAGCGAACGCTGCTTGACGATCTTGATGTAGTCGTCGAGGAAGCCCACCAGGCCCATGCCGGCCATCAGGAACAGCACCAGGACGCCCGAGTACGTCGGGTCCTCGCCGGTGATGACCTTGGCCAGGGCGTACGCGATGAGCGTGGCCAGGATGAAGGAGATGCCGCCCATGGTGGGCGTGCCCTTCTTCCCGGCGTGGCCGCGCGGGCCGTCGTCCCGGATGAACTGCCCGTACCCCTTGCGGGCAAGGAGCTTGATCAGCAGCGGCGTACCGATCAGGGTCAGGAAGAGCCCGATGGCCCCCGCGAAGAGGATCTGCCTCATCGGCCGGTGACCTCGCCCTCGGTGTCGAGCAGTGCCAGGGCGACCTGTTCGAGACCGACCGACCTGGAAGCCTTCACAAGGACGACGTCCCCCGGGCGCAGCTCACTGCGCAACAGGTCGACCGCCGCCTGCGCGTCGGACACGTGCACCGACTCCTCACCCCACGAACCCTCGTTATATGCGCCCAGCTGCAGCCAGGACGCTTCCCTGTCCCCGACCGCGACGAGCTTGCTGACGTTGAGCCGGACGGCGAGCCGTCCGACCGCGTCGTGCTCGACGAGCGATGCGTCACCGAGCTCGGCCATCTTGCCGAGCACCGCCCACGTGCGAGCCCCTCGGGCCTGTGCGGCCCTGCCCATGGCCGCGAGCGCGCGCAGGGCGGCTCGCATGGACTCGGGGTTCGCGTTGTAGGCGTCGTTGACGACCGTCACGCCGTCCGGACGCTCGGTGACCTCCATGCGCCAGCGCGACAGGGTTCCCGCTTCGGAGAGCGCGGTGGCGATCTCTTCGACGGGCATGCCCAGCTCGTGCGCGACGGCGGCCGCTGCGAGCGCGTTCGACACGTGGTGCTCACCGTACAGGCGCAAGGTCACGTCGCTGCACCCGGTGGGTGTGTGAAGACGGAAAGAAGGCTGTCCGGACTCTGTGAGGTGGACGTTCTCGGCCCGTACGGCCGCTTCGTCCGCTTCGCCGAAGAAGGTCACGCGGGCCTTGGTGCGGCTCGCCATCGCGCGGACGAGGGGGTCGTCGGCGTTGAGGACGGCGACACCGCCCTCCTCGGCGGACGGCAGGGCCTCGACGAGCTCGCCCTTGGCCTCGGCGATCTGCTCCCGGCCGCCGAACTCGCCGATGTGGGCGGTGCCGACGTTCAGGACCAGGCCGATGCGGGGCGGGGTGAGACCGGTGAGGTACCGGATGTGCCCGACGCCGCGGGCGCCCATCTCCAGGACCAGGTGCCGGGTCTCGTCGCTCGCGCGGAGCGCCGTGAGCGGCAGGCCGATCTCGTTGTTGAGCGAGCCGGGCGTCCAGACGGTGGGCGCGTGGCGGTCGAGGACCTGGGCGATCAGGTCCTTGGTGGACGTCTTGCCGGCCGAGCCGGTGAGGGCGACGACATCGGTGCCGAGGCGTTCCACGACCGTGCGGGCGAGGGCCCCCAGCGCGGCCTGGACGTCGTCGACGACGATGGCGGGGACGCCGACGGGCCGGGCGGCGAGCACGGCCGCCGCACCCGCCTCGACGGCGCGCTCGGCGTAGTCGTGGCCGTCGACGTGCTCGCCGGCGAACGCCACGAAGAGGCTGCCGGCCCGCACTTCACGGGAGTCGATGACGACGGGACCGGTGATCCGGGCGTCCGGATCCGGTATGTCGTGCGCCTGCCCGCCGACGATTGCGGCGACCTCGGCGAGGGAGAGGGCGATCACTGCTTCATCCCTGACTGTTCTGGTGGCTGGCTTCGTCGCCGTCGTCCGCCGGGGCGGCCTTGGCGTTCTGTTCGAGGATCGCCGCCCGAAGGACCTCGCGGTCGTCGAAGGGGCGGACCACCCCGGCGGTCTCCTGGCCCTGCTCGTGGCCCTTGCCGGCGACCAGGACGGTGTCGCCCGGCCGTGCGCGGGCGACGGCCGCGGCGATGGCGGCGGCGCGGTCGGCGAGGACGAGCACCTCGCCGCGTTCCTCCGCGGGGACCTCCACGGCGCCCGCGAGCATGGCGGCGAGGATCCGGAGCGGGTCCTCGGAGCGGGGGTTGTCGGAGGTCAGGACGGCGGTGTCGGCGAGCCGGGCGGCCGCGGCACCCATCGGGCCGCGCTTGGTGGTGTCCCGGTCGCCGCCGCAGCCGATGACCACGTGCAGCGTGCCCTCGGTGACCTCGCGCAGCGAGCGCAGGACGGACTCGACGGCGTCCGTCTTGTGCGCGTAGTCGACGACGGCGAGGTACGGCTGGCCGGCGTCGACGCGCTCCAGGCGGCCCGGTACGCCGGGGACGGCGGCGATGCCGTCGGCGGCGGCCTTCGGGTCGAGGCCCGCGGCGGCGAGGGTGACGATCGCGGCGAGGGTGTTCGCGACGTTGAACGGGCCGGGCAGCGGGGCGGTGGCGGGGATCCGCTCGCCGTCCGGGCCGACGGCGGTGAACGTCGAGTCGTGGGAACCGAGGACCAGGTCCTCGGCGCGCCAGTCGGCGTCGGCGAGGCCGTCGGCGGAGAAGGTGACGACCGGGACGGTGGCCTCCTTGGCCAGCCTGCGGCCGTACTCGTCGTCGAGGTTGACCACGCCGAGGCGGCTTCGCTCGGGCGTGAAGAGCCCGGCCTTCGCCCGGAAGTAGTCCTCCATGTCGGAGTGGAACTCCATGTGCTCCGGGCTGAGGTTGTTGAAGACGGCGACGTCGAAGACGCAGCCGTCGACCCGGCCGAGCACGAGGGCGTGGCTGGAGACCTCCATGGCGACGGCCTCGACGCCCCGCTCGCGCATGACGGCGAAGAGCGCCTGGAGGTCGGTGGCCTCGGGGGTGGTCCGCTCCGACTTGATGCGCTCGTCGCCGATGCGCATCTCGACGGTGCCGACGAGGCCGGTCTTCCGGCCGGAGCCCCGCAGGCCGCCCTCGACGAGGTAGGCGGTGGTGGTCTTGCCGGAGGTGCCGGTGATGCCGATCTGGAGGAGGGCGGCGCCGGGCCGCCCGTAGATCTCGGCGGCGAGTTCGCCCATCCGGCCGCGCGGGTCCTCGACGACCAGGACCGGGAGGCCGGTCGCGGCGGCGCGTTCGGCACCGGCCGGGTCGGTGAGGATCGCGGCGGCGCCGAGTCCGGCGGCCTGGGCGACGAAGTCGGCGCCGTGCGCCCGGGCGCCGGGCAGGGCCGCGTACACGTCGCCGGGGCGCACCGCCCGCGAGTCGTGGGTGATGCCCGAGATCTCGGCGGCCCCGAGGGCGTCGACCCCCAGGTGTGCGGCCAGGTCGCCCAGGGGTGTCGGGCGGGCCTGCTCCGGACGGGGCGGGGCGGTTCGGTACTGATCAGCGTGTGGCACGGCGGTGAGCGTACCGGGCGCACCCTGTACGGGGCCAAAAGAGCCCGGGGCGTCGCCGGAGTTCGATTTCCGGTTCCCGGAATGGGGGGTGATCGTTGTCACTGGTGCTCCCGGAGTGTCACGGGGTGGGGACGAAGTCGACCGGCAGTCGGGCGGGGTCGCTGCCCGTGGGGGCGACGTGGAGGGTCTTGAGGGCGAACTCCATGACCTTCTTGTAGATGGGTCCGCAGATCTGGCCGCCGAAGTAGTTCCCCTTGGTCGGGTTCTGGATGGCGCAGTAGACGGTGACCTGCGGGTCGTCGGCCGGGGCGAAGCCGGCGAAGGAGGCGGTGTACCCCTTGTAGCGGCCGAGTTCGGGGTCGACGCGGTTGGCGGTGCCGGTCTTGCCCGCGACCCGGTAGCCGGGGATCGCGGCCTTGGTGCCGGTGCCCTCCCGGTCGTCGACGACGGACTCCAGCATCTTGGCGAGGGTGTCGGCGGTCTTCTCGCTGACGACCCGGGTCTCCTTGGGCGCGGGGGCCGGGGTGAAGCGCCCGTCGGGGCCCTTGGTGCCGCGGATGAGGCTCGGCTCGACGCGTACGCCCTTGTTGGCGACGGTCGAGTACACGGAGGCGGCCTGCATGGCGTTCACGGAGAGGCCCTGGCCGAAGGGGATCGTGTACTGCTGCGAGGTGGACCAGTCCTCGGGCTTGGCGAGGATGCCGGCGGTCTCGCCCGGGTAGTCGAGGCCGGTGGGGCCGCCGATGCCGAACTTGCGCAGGTACGAGTGGAGGACCCGGTTGGACTCGGGCTGGGTGGCGCCGAGCCGGCCGGTGGCGAGGATGGTGCCGATGTTGCTGGACTTGGCGAGGACGCCGTTGAGGGTCAGGTACCAGGTCTTGTGGTCGACGTCGTCCTTGAAGAGCCGGTCGCCGCGGTGGAGCCGGTTGGGGACGATGACGTGGGTGTCGGGGGCCGCCTTGCCCTCCTCCAGGACGGCGGCCATGGACATGACCTTGCTGGTGGAGCCGGGCTCGTAGGCGTCCTGGAGGGCGGCGTTGCCCATGGAGGCCGCGTTGGCGGCGGAGAGGTCGTTGGGGTCGAAGCCGGGGGCGTTGGCCATCGCGAGGACCTCGCCGGTCCTGGTGTTCTGCACGATGACGTAGCCGCGGTCGGCCTTTGACTTCTTCACCTGGTCGGTGATGGCCTTCTGGGCGGCCCACTGGATGTCCCGGTCGATGGTGAGCTCGATGTCGGAGCCGGGGACGGCGGGGGTGCCCTGGGAGCCGGCGGTCGGCACCTGGCGGCCGCCGGACTGGGTGAAGCGGATCGTGCCGTCCTTGCCGGCCAGCTCGGGGTCGAGCATCGACTCGACGCCGCCGGCGCCGCGGCCCTCGGCGTTGACGTAGCCCAGTATCCCGGCGGCGAGCTCGCCGTTCGGGTACACGCGCTTGGTGCTGGGCTCGCTGAGGACGCCGCCGAGGAGGTTGACGCCGTTGCCGCCGGCGGAGCGCTGCGCCTTCTGCCCGTAGACCTTCTTGAGGTCCTTGATCTGGTTCCAGACCTGCGGGGTCTGCTTGCGGGCGAGCAGGGTGTAGCGGGACTTGGGGGTGCGGAGCTTCTTGACGAGCTCGGCGGGCTCCTTGTTCAGGAGGGGCGCCAGGAGGGCGGCGGCCTGCTCGGGGGCGTCGGCGACCTTGGACTCCTCGGGGGTGAAGAGCTTGGGGTCCGCGGTGATGTCGTACGCGTCGACGCTGGCGGCGAGCGCGATGCCGTTGCGGTCGGTGATCTCGCCCCGCTCGGCGGAGAGCGTGTACTCCTGGAAGCGGTACTTGTCGGCCTTGGCCGCGTACGCGCTGGCGTCGACCGCCTGGACCTGGAGCAGCCGCACCACGAAGGCGATCATGACGAGGGTCAGGCCGAGGGAGACCAGGCGCAGCCGGGGCTTCGGGCTGCCGAGCCGGATGGTGCGGGGCTGCCGGGCCGGCGGCCGGGGCGCGGTCCGCTTCGCGGCCGGGCGCGGGGCGGGACGGGACGGGCGGGCTCCGGCGGAGGCGGGCCGGGGGCGGGCGGGCCGCGCAGGTCCGGGGACACGCCGGCGCGGGGGCTCCTTGGGGGGCACTGCTCGATCACCTGCCGGAGGTCGTCGGGGTGGGGTCCTGAAGCTCTGGTGCCTGCGCCGTCCGTGCCCACCCGTTCCCGGCGGGGCCCGCACCGGTGGGGCTTCCGCCGGTGGATTCGGCGTCGGTCGGAGTCACGCCGGTGTCCGCCCGCGCGGTTCCCGCGTCCGCCCGGTCCGTGTCGGCGCCCGCCGGGGCGACGGAGGTACGGGTGCCGGTGGTGGTGGCGGTGCGGGTGGCGGCCGTGTTCGTCGGGGCGGTCGTGTTCGTGGGAGCGGCGGTGTTCGGCGGCGGCTTCGGCATGCCGGTCGGCGTCGGCTTCGGCTTCGGCTTCGGGGTGGGGCTGGGCTTCGGGGAGACGGCGACGGAGGGCTCGCCGAGGACCTTGCCGTCGGGGCCGAGGAAGGCGGGGCTGCCGCCCGGGACCATGCCGAGCTCGCGGGCCCGGCGCTCCAGCGCGTCGGGGGCCGCGTAGTCGTCCACGTCCCGCTGGAGGGCCTGCTGCTCGTCGGTCAGCTCGGTGGTCTTGGTCTTGAGCTCGTTCAGCTGGAAGGAGCCCTGGTTGAGGGCCGAGTTCAGCAGGAGCAGGGAGATGAGCCCGCCGCCGAGCAGGACGACGACGAGCAGGACGAAGGGGGTGCGGGCGGCCGAGCTCGGCCCCGACGGCATGAGCCGTCCGAGCCGCGCGGCCCGCCCTTTGAGCGGCCCCTTCGCCGTGCTCACAGCACGTCCTCCCGGATGCGCTCGACACCCCGGAGCCGGGCCGGGGCGGCGCGCCGGTTCTCGGCGACCTCCTCCTCGGTGGGCAGCTCGGCGCCCCGGGTGAGCAGCTTCAGGCGGGGCTGGTACTTCTCCGGGACGATCGGCAGACCGGGCGGGGCGGTGGTCGCCGCGCCGGCGGCGAAGACGCCCTTGACGATCCGGTCCTCCAGGGACTGGTACGAGAGGACGGCGACCCGGCCGCCGACGGCGAGGGCCTTCACGGCCGCCGGGATGGCCTTCTCGACGCTGTCGAGCTCGCGGTTGACCTCGATGCGCAGGGCCTGGAAGGTGCGCTTGGCCGGGTTGCCGCCGGTGCGCTTGGCCGCCTGGGGCAGGGCGTCGCGGATGAGCTCGACGAGCCGGGCGCTGTTGCTGAACGGCTCCTTCTCGCGCTCGCGCACGACCGCGGAGACGATCCGCTTGGCCTGCTTCTCCTCGCCGTACGCGCGGAGGATGCGGACCAGCTCGCCGGCCGGGTAGGTGTTGAGGACCTCGGCCGCGCTGATGCCGGTCGTCTGGTCCATGCGCATGTCGAGCGGCGCGTCCTGGGCGTAGGCGAACCCGCGGTCGGCCTCGTCCAGCTGCATGGAGGAGACGCCGAGGTCGAAGAGGACGCCGTCGACCTTCGGGATGCCGAGCCGGTCGAGGACCTCGGGCAGTTCGTCGTACACGGCGTGGACCAGGGTGGCCCGCTCGCCGTACGGGGCGAGCCGCTCGCCGGAGAGCCGCAGGGCCTCCTTGTCGCGGTCGAGGGCGACGAGCCGCACCTCGGGGAACCGCTTGAGCAGGGCCTCGCTGTGGCCGCCGAGGCCCAGGGTGCAGTCGACGACGACCGCGCCGGGGCGCTCCAGTGCGGGGGCCAACATGTCCAGGCACCGCTGGAGCATCACCGGGACGTGTCGGTCGTTGCTCAATGCGCCCTCTCAGAACCGGCGCGGAGGCACGTACCGCGGGAGGAGGCCGAGCCGTAGGTACCGCCGCACACACGGGGGAGAAACCGCGGGAACCGCTCGATGTCTCCGTTAACTCCGCGTCACTTTAGTCCACCGGACGCGCCGGTCAATCAACCGGCTGGCGCGTCGCACGACGCCGGTCGGCCGTGCGGACATTCCGGACGCCTCACTCGTTCGGGTCCATGATCCCCGCGCCTGTGGATTAGCTCACAACAAGACTCGATGGCGTTCTTTGTCCCCTCTCACAGCAGGCCCGAGCGGCTTGTGCCCGTTAACGTCGAAACCATGTCGACCTCCGCGCACCCCTCTGCCGACGCCATACGCACCGGCGCCTCGGTCACCGACCGTCTCGTCGAGGCCAACGAGAACTACGCCGCCGGCTTCACCGACCCCGGCATGGACGCCCGCCCCGTGCTGCGCGTCGCCGTCGTCGCCTGCATGGACGCCCGTCTCGACCTGCACGCGGCCCTCGGGCTCGAACTCGGCGACTGCCACACCATCCGCAACGCGGGCGGCGTGGTCACCGACGACGTGATCCGGTCCCTCACCATCAGCCAGCGCGCCCTCGGCACCCGCAGCGTGATGCTGGTGCACCACACGGGCTGCGGTCTCGAGTCGCTCACCGAGGACTTCCGGCACGAGCTGGAGGACGAGGTCGGCCAGCGCCCCGCGTGGGCGGTCGAGGCCTTCCGCGACGTGGACCAGGACGTCCGCCAGTCGATGCAGCGGGTGCGGACCTCCCCCTTCCTGCTGCACTCCGACGACGTCCGGGGCTTCGTCTTCGACGTGACGACGGGCCTCCTGCGCGAGATCGACCCGGCGTAAACGCCCAAACCTCGGCATTTCCCCCGCACTTGTCCGCGGGCAAGTGACACGACCCGGCCACGGCAACAAGAATGCCCGGGTGGACACCCCCCGAACATCCCGCGGGGGCAGGTGTCCGTGTTCCGGAAGGCCGAGGAGGGCCGGGTGACGACCTATGACGATCGAGCGAGCCTCACTGATCTGACCACCACCGCGGAGCGAGTCCGCAGGTCGGTGGAGAGCGTGATCGAGGGCAAGCCCGAGGTCGTACGGCTTTCGCTGACCGTGCTGCTCGCCGAAGGACATCTCCTCATCGAGGATGTCCCCGGCGTCGGCAAGACCATGCTGGCCAAGACGCTGGCCCGGTCCATCGACTGCTCGGTGCGCCGCATCCAGTTCACCCCCGACCTGCTGCCCTCGGACGTCACGGGCGTGTCGATCTTCGACCAGCAGCGCCGGGAGTTCGAGTTCAAGCCCGGCGCGATCTTCGCCCAGATCGTGATCGGCGACGAGATCAACCGCGCCTCGCCCAAGACCCAGTCCGCGCTCCTCGAGTCCATGGAGGAGCGCCAGGTCACCGTCGACGGCCAGACCTACGAGCTGCCCAGCCCGTTCATGGTCGTCGCCACCCAGAACCCGGTCGAGATGGAGGGCACCTACCCGCTGCCCGAAGCCCAGCGCGACCGCTTCATGGCCAAGGTCTCCATCGGCTACCCGAGCGCCGAGGCCGAACTCCAGATGCTCGACGTGCACGGCGCGGTCTCCCCGCTGGACGACCTCCAGCCGGTCGCCCACGCCCACGACGTCATGAAGCTGATCGAGGCGGTCCGCGCGGTCCACGTCGCCGACGCCGTACGCCGGTACGCGGTCGACCTCGTCGCCGCCACCCGCACCCACCCCGACCTGCGACTCGGCGCCTCCCCCCGGGCCACGCTCCACCTGCTGCGGGCCGCCAAGGCCTCCGCCGCGCTCAGCGGCCGCGAGTACGTCCTGCCCGACGACCTCCAGGCCCTCGCCGCACCCGTGCTCGCCCACCGGCTGCTGCCGACGGCGCAGGCCCAGCTGAACCGGCGCACCGCCGAACAGGTCGTCCAGGACATCCTCCAGCGCACCCCCGTCCCGGCCGCGGCCCCGCCCGCCGGACCGCTCTACGGCCAGCAGCAGCCCGGCGCCCGGCGGCTGTGATGACGACCGCTGCCGGACCGGACGGACAGCGGGAGGACGACGACCGGGGCGGCCTGCGGGCCGCCCTGGGCGGCCTCACCACCCGCGGCCGCTCCTTCCTCGCCGCCGGCGTGGCCGCCGCCGTCTGCGCGTACGTCCTCGGCCAGGCCGACCTGCTGCGCGTCGGACTGCTGCTCGCCACCCTGCCGCTGATCTGCGTCCTCGTACTGCACCGCACCCGCTACCGGGTCGCGGCCTCCCGCCGCCTCAGCCCCCAGCGGGTCGAGGCGGGCACCGAGGCCCGCGTCCAGCTGCGCGTGGAGAACGTCTCCAAGCTCCCCACCGGGCTGCTCATGCTCCAGGACCACGTGCCGTACATGCTCGGTCCCCGCCCCCGCTTCGTCCTCGACCGCGTCGAGGCCGGCGGCCGGCGCGAGGTGTCCTACCGGGTCCGCTCCGACCTGCGCGGCCGCTTCCCGCTCGGCCCGCTCCAGCTGCGGCTCAACGACCCCTTCGGCATGTGCGAGCTGACCCGCTCCTTCAGCGCCTACGACACCCTCACCGTCGTCCCGCGGACCGTGCCCCTGCCGCCCGTGAAGCTCACCGGCGAGGCCTCGGGATACGGCGACGGGCAGCAGCGCTCCCTCGCGCTCGCCGGCGACGACGACGTCATCCCCCGCGCCTACCGGCACGGCGACGACCTGCGCCGCGTGCACTGGCGCTCCACCGCCCGCTACGGCGAACTGATGGTCCGCCGCGAGGAGCAGCCGCAGCGGGCCCGCTGCACCGTCCTCCTCGACACCCGCCGGATCGCCTACCAGGGCTCCGGCCCCGACTCCGCCTTCGAATGGGCCGTCTCCGGCGCCGCCTCCGCCCTCGTCCACATGCTGGCGCGCGGCTACGCCGTCCGGCTCCTCACCGACACCGGCAGCGCCGTGCCCGGCGAGGGCTCCGAGGGCTTCGCCGGCACCGCACAGGACTCGGCCGACTCCGCCGGACTCCTGATGGACACCCTCGCGGTCGTCGACCACTCCGAGGGCGCCGGGCTCTCCCGCGCCTCCGACGTGCTGCGCGGCGGGAACGAAGGGCTGCTCATCGCCTTCGTCGGCGACCTCGACGAGGAACAGGCCGCCCTCACCGCCCGGATGCGCGGCCGCAGCGGCGGCGCCATCGCCTTCGTCCTCGACTCCGGCACCTGGCTCACCGGCGGCGCCGTCACCGGCGCGGTCGAGGACCGGGTCCAGCAGTTGCGGGACGCGGGCTGGACGGCACTCGCCGTACCGGCCGGGGCCCGGCTCGCCGACCTGTGGCAGCAGGCCGCCGGAGCACGCGCGGAATCCGCCGCGGACACCTACGGAGGCTGGTCATGAGCGGCCGCGCACGGCTGACACTCGCCGCCTGGGGCGCCACCCTGATGGCGTCCGGGGCGCTGCTCCCCCTGGTGAAGCCGGCGACCTGGATCTTCACCGCCGCCTTCGTCCTCGCGCTGGTCAGCGGGGTCGGCACACTGGCCCGGCGGGTCCCGCTCGCCCGGCCGCTGACCCTCCTCGCCCAGATCGCCGTCTCCCTCCTCGCGCTGACCGTGATCTTCGCGCGGGAGCAGGCGGTCCTCTGGCTGATCCCCGGCCCGCGGGCCCTCACGCACGCCGCCGAACTGTTCCAGGCCGGCGCCGACGACGTCGGCCGGTACGCGATCCCCGCGCCGGACACCGAGGGCATCAGGCTCATGCTGGTCGGCGGCGTCGTCGCGATCGGACTCCTGGTGGACTCCCTCGCCGTCACCTACCGCAAGGCGGCCCCCGCCGGCCTGCCGCTGCTCGCCCTGTACTCGGTGGCCGCCGGACTCTCCGGCGGCGGCGCGGGCTGGCTGTGGTTCCTCCTCGCCGCCTCCGGTTACCTCCTGCTGCTCCTCGCCGAGGGCCGCGACCGGCTCTCCCAGTGGGGACGGGTCTTCGGCGGAGCCCAGCGCTCCGGCCGAACCGGCTCCACCGTCGCCGGCGGCCCCGCCATCGCCCCGGCCCGCACCGGGCGCCGGATCGGCGCCGTCGCCATGGGCATCGCGCTCGTGGTGCCGCTCGCGCTGCCGGGCCTCAGCGGCGGGCTGTTCGGCAACGGCGGTGGCGAGGGCGGCGCGGGCACGGGCCAGGGCGGCACGATCTCGGCCGTGAACCCGCTGGTCTCCCTCCAGGACAACCTGCGCCAGCCGGAGGACCGCGAGGTCCTGCGCTACCGCACCAACTCCCGCAACACCGGCGACTTGTACCTGCGGCTCGTCGCCCTCGACCAGTTCGACGGCACCTCGTGGAAGTCCTCGGTCCGCCCGATCGAGGCCGTGCCCAAGCAGCTGCCCTGGCCTCAGGGACTCTCCCAGAGCGTCCAGATCACCGAGGTGACCAGCAACTTCGTCGCCTCCGACGCGTACAAGCAGAAGTGGCTGCCGATGCCGTACCCGGCCGGCCGGGTCGACATCGACGGACGCTGGCGGTTCGAACCGGCCGGGCGGATGCTCGTCGGCGACGACAAGCAGACCACCGAGGGCGCCCGCTACCAGGTCGCCAGCCTCGACATCCGGCCGACGTCCGCCCAGCTGTCCGCCGCCGGGCCCGCGCCCGAGAAGCTCCGCCGCGAGTACACCAAGGTGCCCGACTCGCTCCCCGCCGACGTGCGGGCGACGGCCCTGACGGTCACCAAGGGCGCCCGCAACGACTACGAGCGCGCCGTGCGGCTCCAGGAATGGTTCGCCCGCGACGGCGGCTTCCGCTACGACGTCGAGGTCGAGTCCGGCACCGGCGTCCAGGCGATCTCCCGCTTCCTGAAGGACAAGCAGGGCTTCTGCGTCCACTTCTCCTTCTCGATGGCGGCGATGGCCCGCTCGCTCGGCATCCCCGCCCGGGTGGCCGTCGGCTTCACCCCCGGCACCACCCAGACCGACGGCTCCGTCTCCGTCGGCATCCGCGACGCGCACGCCTGGCCCGAGCTGTACTTCGAAGGCGCGGGCTGGACCCGGTTCGAGCCGACGCCCGCGCGCGGCTCCACCCCCACCTACACCCGGGAGACCACTCCCTCCGGCACGGCCACCGGACCCGCGCAGCCCCAGCAGAGCGCCTCGGCCCAGCCGTCCGCCGCGCCGAGCGCCTCGGAGAACTGCACCCCGCAGATGCGCCGGCTCGGCGACTGCGGTCCCGACGCGGCCGCCGGCGGTGCCTCCTCCGACGGTTCGGGACCGGCGCCGATGACCGTGGTCCTCATCTCCCTCGCGGCACTCGTCGTCCTCGTCCTGCCGCTCGTCCCCCTGCTCTGGCGGACCCGGATCCGGGCCCGGCGCCTCGGATCGGACGGCGGCCGCGGCCCCGCGGAGACGGCGGCGCGCACGCTCGCCGTCTGGCAGGAGATCAACGACACCGCCTGGGACTACGGCGTCGAGCCCGACGAATCCCGCACGCCGCGGAACACGGCGGCCCGGCTCGTCCGCCTCGGTGAGCTGCACGGAGAGTCCGCGGACGCGGTGCACCGGGTCGCGCGGGCCGTCGAAGAGGTCCTCTACTCCCCCCGTCCGACTCCGGCCGCCGGTCTCGCGGAGGACGCGGGGCTCGTTCGTGCGGGCTTCCACGCCGCCGCGGACCGGTCGGCTCGGATCCGGGCCCTCCTCGCCCCCCGCTCCGCCGTTCGGCTCCGCCACTCCCTCGCCGCCCGCTGGACCTCCATCCTCACCTCCCTCACTCCCCGCCTCCCCACCCGCAACCCCACCTGACCCCCGGGCGCGTGCCGCCCCTACTCCACACCCGGGCGCGGCCCGGACCCCACCCGGGTCCGGCCCGCGCCCCCTCCTTTGCACCCGCCCCGGCGCCACGCCCGGGGGCTGGACGCGCGGCCCCGTAAGGCGGGGGGATGGACGCGCGGCCTCGTAGGGCGCGGGGGGGTGGACGCGCGGCCTCGTAGGGCGCGGGGGGGGGTGGACGCGCGGCCTCGTAAGGCGCGGGGGCGGGGAGAGAGGGGACGCACTGAGCCCCGCGGGGCGCGCGGGGGCGCGGGCCGCGGGGCTCGGTGGGGTAAGGGGTGCGGGGCTTCCGCTCAGGGGGCCGTCAGTGGCCGCCGCCCTGCTGTTCGTCGCGGCGGCGCTGCCACCGCTCTTCGATGCGGTTCATCATGGAGCGTCGCTGCCGGGTCTGACGGCCTCCGGCCGCCGTCCCGCCTCTGGCCTGCTGCTCACCCGGCTTGGGCGCCTTGCGCCATCCGGTGACCGCCAGGACCGCGCAGCCCAGCATGACGAGGAATCCCACCACGCTGATCCAGATCTGCTGTGCGACCATTCCGGCCATGAGGAGCGCGATACCCACCAGGAAGCCGGCGACTGCTTGGTAGACCCGTCGTCGGGTGTACGTACGCAGTCCGCTTCCCTCGAGCGCTGTCGCGAACTTGGGATCTTCGGCGTACAGCGCTCGCTCCATCTGCTCGAGCATTCGCTGCTCGTGCTCCGAGAGCGGCACGGAGTCCTCCTAGTCGTCGGTCGCGGGGGCGACCGGTTTGCGGCCCTTTCAGGATAGGCAGGGAATCGCCCCCGTGAAACCCGCCCTCAATGCCGAATAGCCAATCCGGGCCGCCATGCGGATCGGTTGCTGAGGCGTTGATTCCCCGGCCCCTTGTCCGTCATGCCGGATGGTGTCCCCCGATCATACGGGGCTGAACCCCTTGACGGGCGGGCTGTGGCGTACTCCATGGAGTGCCGTGGCCCGCACCGCCGAACGGGTGGCGGTCCCGATCAGGCGCGCTTCTCGCCCAGGAGGTGCAGTTGGGTGGCGATGGCCTGGAAGGAGGGCAGCTCGGCGGCGGCGGCCTCCAGCTTGAGGAGCGCCTCGGCGGCGCCGGGCTCGGTGTCGACGAGGGCACCGGGGACCAGGTCGGCGAAGACCCGGACGCCGTGCACGGCGCCGACTTCGAGTCCGGCTTCGTCGGACAGCTCGGTGAGCTGTCCGGCGGTGAAGCGCCGGGGTACGGGGTCGCCGGTGCCCCAGCGGCCGGCGGGGTCGGAGAGCGCGTGCCGGGCCTCGGTGAAGTGCCCGGCGAGGGCGCGGGCCAGGACGGCTCCGCCGAGTCCGGCGGCGAGCAGGCTGAGGCTGCCGGCGGGCCGGAGCGCGGCGACCGCGTTCCGTACGCCTTCGGCGGGGTCGTCGACGTACTCCAGGACGCCGTGGCAGAGCACGGCGTCGAAGCTTTCGCGGGCGACCACGTCGAAGAGGCCCCGGATGTCTCCCTGGACGCCGGTGACGAGGTCGGCGACGCCGGCTTCGGCGGCGCGGCGCTCCAGCGCGAAGAGCGCGTTGGGGCTGGGGTCGACGACGGTGACCCGGTGGCCGAGGCGGGCCACGGGCACCGCGAAGTTCCCGGAGCCGCCGCCCGTGTCGAGGACGTCGAGGCTGTCCTTCCCGGTGGCCTCGATCCGGCGGTCGAGGGCGTCTTTGAGGACGTCCCAGACGACGGCGGTACGCAGGGAGGCGCGCGACGGTCGCGACGACGCCTCTCGACCGAAGACAGGGGAAGGGTCCGGCACGGCTGTTGACTCCTCGGTGACGGGTACGGACGCTCCCCACCCTATGGCCTCGGTAACGCCTTTCGGATCATCCTCCGGACTCGTCGGCCCCCGTCTGCCGCGGCAGCACCGGCTGGAGGTCGAGGAGCCGCTCGACCAGGCGCAGGAAGAACGCGGCATCCCTGAGGAGGTCGTCTGCCTCGCGCCGGGTGGCGGCGCTGGTGATGCCCGCCTCGGCGCGGGCCCGGCGCGGCGCGCCCGAGGCGAAGAGGGCGCTCCACTCGGTGAGCTCGGGTGCCAGTTCGGCGAGGAGTTCCCAGGCGCTCCGTATCCGCTGCCGCCTGCGGGGGCCGGTCTCGGGTCGGGCGCGTGCGGCGAGCACGGCGGCGGCGGCGCGCAGGGCGGCCAGGTGGGCGGCGGCGTACCGCTCGTGGGGGCGGTCTAGGGCGGCGGCCTCGTCGAGGCCGGTGCGGGCCTTGGCGAGGAGATCGAGGGCGGCGGGAGGGGCGGTGGCGCGGCGCGGGACGGGGTGGATGTCGGATGCGGGTCCGGACTGCGCGGGTGCGGGACGGCCTCCGGGGCGGCGCTGGGGCGCGGCGGCTGCGGAAGGGCTGGCCATGACGAACCTCCTGTCGTCGCGTGACGGCGCTGTGGCCGTATGTGTTCATCCTGCCCGCCCCCACTGACAATCACGCTGACCTGGGGTTTTGCCTCAGATCCAACTCAGGGGTAACTTTTAGACTGACTGGTCAGTTCAAAAAGGGGAATGGGGGGTGAGTCCGTGGGCACGGAAGCCGAGCAGCAGCCGCACGGCGCCGCCGTCGTCGCGGACGGCTTCGGACTGAAGGGTCCGCGCGGCTGGGCCTTCAGCGAGGTGTCCTTCCGGGCCGGGCCCGGGTCGCTGGTGGCGATCGAGGGACCGTCCGGTTCGGGCCGCACCTGTCTGCTGCTCGCTCTCACCGGGCGGATGAAGACCCAGGCGGGTCACGCCGAGGTCGGCGGTCTCCCGCTGCCCCGGAAGATGGCCGCCGTGCGCCGGATCACCGCGCTGGGGCAGGTCCCGGGCGTCAGCGAGCTCGACCCGGCCTTCACGGTCGCCGAGCACCTGCGCGAGCGGGCGCTGCTCCAGCGCCGTTACGACGGTTCGGTACGGACGCTCCTGCGGCGCCCCGCAGAGCGGGCCGCGACGTCCCGGGCCCGGATCGAGGAGGCCGTGGCGGCCGCGGGTCTCGACCTCGACGCCCTGCCGAAGGGCGAGCGGACCTCCGTGCGGGATCTGGAGCGGCTGGAGGCCCTGCGGCTCTCGATCGCCCTCGCCCTGATCGGCCGGCCCCGGCTGCTCGCCGTCGACGACACCGACCTGAAGCTCTCGGACGCCGACCGGGCCGAGGCCTGGGCGCTGCTGCGCTCCGTGGCCGCGTCCGGGACCACCGTCCTCGCCGTCTGCAGCGAGGCCCCCGCCGACGCCCTGCGCCTCTCCACGCGCGCGGGTGCGCCGAAGCCCGCGGAGGACACCACCGAGGCGGCCGAGACCGGCGCGAACGGCGCGAACGGCACCACGGACCCCGCCGAGAACAGCGCCACCGGCACCACGGACCCCGCCGAGAACAGCGCCACCGGCACCGCAGACCCGGCCGACACCAGCACCGATGCACCCGCATCCACGACCGAGGAGGGGGCGGCCGATGCGCTCGCCGAAACTGGCCGCGCTTGAGCTGAAGCGCTTCGGCAGGGGAAAGCTGCCGCGCGCCGCGCTCGTCGCGATCCTGCTGCTGCCGCTGCTCTACGGCGCCCTGTACCTGTACTCGTTCTGGGACCCGTACAGCAGGCTCGACAAGATCCCCGTCGCCCTGGTGAACGAGGACAGGGGGGCCACCGCCGGCGACAAGAAGATCAACGCCGGTGACGACATCACCGAGGGGCTCCTGGAGAGCAACACCTTCGCGTGGCACCAGGTGAGCGACGCCGAGGCGCGCGAGGGCGTCGAGAACGGGACGTACTACCTGTCCCTGACCATGCCGGGCGACTTCAGCTCGCGCATCGCCTCCAGCTCCGGCGACTCCCCCGAGACCGGGGCGCTCCGGGTGCGGACGAACGACGCCAACAACTACATCGTCGGGCAGATCTCCCGGACGGTCTTCTCCGAGGTCCGCACCGCGGCCTCCACCAAGTCGTCGCGGACCTTCCTCGACAAGATCTTCATCTCCTTCTCCGACATCCACGACGCCACCGCGAAGGCGGCCAAGGGCGCCGGCGACCTCAAGGAGGGCGTCGACAAGGCGAAGAAGGGCTCCAAGGACCTGGCCGACGGGCTGAAGACCGCCAAGACCGGCAGCGGCGACCTCGCGGCGGGCCTGAAGAAGCTCGACAAGGGCGCCAAGGACCTGGAGAGCGGCTCGCGGAAGGTCGCGAACGGTACGCAGACCCTCGCCGACAAGGTGAACGGCACCGCCGACCAGGTCCGCCCGTACCTGGCGAACAACGGCAAGTCGATCCGTGACACCGCCCGGCTCGTCTCCGACTCCACCACGGCCGCCCAGAACAACCTGGCCGACCTGGTGCGGCGGGCGCCCCTGGTCCGCTCCGCGGCCCACACGGCCGACGACGGCCTCGCCGCGCTGCACCGCGAGGCGTGCGTGGACGACCCGGCCCCCGACGCCAAGATGTGCGAGCTGCTCAGGAAGGCCTCGGTCAGCGCCGGCGACGTGGCCACGATCGCCGACGACGTGCACGAACTCACCAAGGAGGACGCCGCCGACCTGAAGACCCTGGACGCGCGCCTGACCAAGCTCAAGAAGCAGGCCGACGAGCTCGCCGCCCGCGCCCCGCACCTGGACGAGGACGTCGAGGGCGCCATCAGGAAGATCAACGAGCTCAACGCGGGCGCCAAGCAGGTCGCGGCGGGCGCGGACCGGCTGCACACCGGCGTCACCCAGGCCAGGACCGGCTCCGTCAGCCTCGACACCGGCGTCGGCAAGCTCAAGAAGGGCGCGGGCGACCTGGACGGCGGCCTGTTCAAGCTGGCCGACGGCTCGGGCACCCTCGCGACGGGCCTGAAGGACGGCGTCGCGCAGATCCCGGACTACGACAAGCAGGACCGCGACCGCCGCACGGAGGTCATGGCCGACCCGGTGCGGCTCGCCTCGCAGTCGCTCCACAAGGCGGCGAACTACGGCACCGGCTTCGCCCCGTACTTCATCCCGCTCTCCCTCTGGGTCGGCGCGATGGTGGCGTACATGATCATCCAGCCGCTGAACCGCCGCGCCCTCGCCGCCGGCGGCTCCGCCTGGCGGATCGCTCTGGCGGGCTGGCTGCCGGTGGCGGCGATCGGCGTCCTCCAGGTCGCCGCCCTGATGTCGGTCCTGCACTGGGGCCTCGGTCTCCAGATGGCCAGGGCCGCCGGCACGGTCGGCTTCCTCGCCCTGGTCACCTGCTGCTTCGCCGCGATCATCCAGTGGCTCAACGCCCGCTTCGGCGCGGCGGGCCGGATCCTGGTCCTCGCGGTGCTGATGCTCCAGCTGACCTCGGCGGGCGGCACCTACCCCGTCCAGACCAGCCCCGCCTTCTTCAACGCCGTGCACCCCTTCCTGCCGATGAGCTACGTGGTCGAGGCGCTGCGCCGGCTGATCACGGGCGGCGGGATCGGCCCGGTCTGGCAGGCCTGCGCGGTCCTGACCGCGTTCACCGTGGGCGCCCTGGCGCTGACCGCCGTCTCGGCCCGCAAGCGGCAGGTCTGGTCGCTCGACCGGCTCCACCCCGAACTGACCCTGTGAGACGGGGCCGGTGACCCCCGCGACACCTGTGAGAATCGACCCCATGGACAGCAGCAGCACCCGACGCCAGGCCACGCGCGCGAAGCTCTACGAGGCGGCCGTCACCCTCATCGCGGAGCAGGGCTTCTCCGCGACGACGGTGGACGAGATCGCCGAGCGGGCCGGCGTGGCCAAGGGCACGGTCTACTACAACTTCAAGAGCAAGACCGAGCTCTTCGAGGAGCTGCTGCGCCACGGGGTGTCGCTGCTCACCGCCTCCCTGCGGACGGCGGCCGAGGAGACCGCCGAGCGCGGCGGCAGCCGCGTCGACGCGCTCGACGCGATGATCCGGGCGGGCCTCGTCTTCATCGACCGCTACCCGGCCTTCACCCAGCTGTACGTGGCCGAGCTCTGGCGCACCAACCGGGCCTGGAACTCGACCCTCCTCGTGGTCCGCCAGGAGGCCGTGGCGGTGGTCGAGGGGGTGCTGCGGGAGGGGGTCGCCGCCGGTGAGCTCAGCGACGAGATCGACGTCCAGCTGACGGCCGCGGCGCTGGTCGGGATGGTCCTCGTGGCCGCGCTCGACTGGCAGGCCTTCCAGAGCGAGCGTTCCCTCGACGACGTCCACGCGGCCCTCTCCCGACTGCTGCACGGCCGCGTCGGCGGCCGGTGACGTCGAGCGGTGTCCCGCTTCTCCGCGCGGAGGAGCGGGACACCGCTCGACGGGCGGCACGCGCGCGGAGAGCCGGCAAGCGCTCGACCGGCAGCACGCGCGCGGAGAGGCCGGAAGCGGCGGAGTCGCGAGAAAACGGAAACGCCGGTGCGGCGAGGCTCGATCCCCCCGAGCC